>CAZAVR010000528.1:0-3230 GCA_964488435.1 uncultured Cytophagales bacterium
GGTCTCCTGTATAACACGGAAGGACTAAGACCAACCATTCGTTTTTTGCCCGACATACTACCCTCTGTGGCACTAAATTGGGAAAATGTATACTTGAGACCAATCGCCGCGTGCCTGGTGCGGAAGGAGTGTATCTGTACGCCCATCGTATACCCGGATCTTAGTTTTTGATAAAGTGCATATTCAGTTGCGGGCAGGTGTTTTTTTGCCGGAGCCAGGGTATAGGAGTATCCTCCGTAAAAATCGAATCTTCTTCGGTTCCTGACTTCTTTGGGTTTTTCTATTTCTTGAGGTTCGACGGTAGAGTACCCCGCTAATAGTCCTTTTGTGATCTTTTGCAGATGCGGCTGAGGTTGTATGCTGAAAATGTCGGCACTTATCCTGTGACATTGATTGTCTGAGTCAGGAGGATGGTGGCGGGTAATCTTGATTGCGTTTCCTCCTGTTTTTCTGGCTTTACTTTCAATGTAACGGATGACCTCTTCGTAGGTGCACGGAGAAAAGACACCCCTTGAATCCAGAAGAATAGTCCCCACTCTGAGTGCTGCATGGGGTACTGTGTCGTTCATTTCAAAGAGAAAAACTTCATCGTTTTTGGCTAGTGGGGGTAAATTTTGTGAGGTGACTCTGGAAATTTTAGGTGAGCAGGAGCTAAAAAAAAGGCAGAGGATGCCTGCAGCAGCGGCCACGGTTTTGTAACGGAGATAGAAATTCGATGTAAACACTATGATATCTTAGAGGTTAGGTCGGGAATAGGTAAAGCGGGATACAGTCTTATTCGGGTATGATGGCGCGTGATAACAATTGACTAAAGTGCAGTATATCATGTCCGTTATATTTAGCCGGGGGGAGGTCTGTCTTTATAATTTTCATTCAGGATAGGGGAAGGAGTGAGTCATATTACCATCAGTTGTCAGCCCGATCAGCGAATATACGTTTTTTGTATAAACCAGCCGCAGGGTATTTTGAAATAAGTACCCGGCCGCCATTGTTTATTCTCTTTGTGAGGGTCAGTCCATGTTCACCGGGACCTCCATGTAGTGATACAGCCCTGTGTTGTAAGTAGTATTTTTGTAGATAATACCGACATCATAGGCTTCCGAGGCCCAGGATTTAAGTCCGCTGATGGGAGCCGGAACTGGGGTGCTATTATCGGTTGCCGCACCGATCAACAGCCTCGATATTTCCGGAAACCCCGGCCGGTCAAACCGGACATGGCTCCACCTGTCGGTATGCTCCATTCCTTGTGTTCGAACAGGTCGACGACGATGGCCTTGGTAAAGTCGATGGCGTCGACGGACTCCGGCCGGTGCCTGTGTTTTTTGTTGGTCAGTAGCACGTACAATTTACCGTCGCCTTTGATACCGCTGATGGTGGCTGCAGCACTAAGCGTTTCATTATTGTTGATCTGGACCTTGTAGCTTCCGTATTGGAGTCCCGTGAGACAAGGCCACCGGCCATCTTCCGGTGAAAGTCCTGGGCGTCTTACGCTATATTTAGAAAATTATTTGTCGTCTTCCCTGTTTTTTATAAGATTGTATTAGATTCGTTTAATCATACAAATCTTAAATCGCCCCGGATCTTTTTCATGAACATCAAGTACTTATTGCTGGTCAGTAGTCTGGTTATGCTCTCCTGCGAGCGGGAAATCAAAAAAAAGGACACCGTCCGCGGTCTTTCCCCCGAAGAATCGATGTCTACTTTCGAAGTAGCCGAGGGGTTTAAAATCGAGCAAATCGCCGCAGAACCACTGGTTGCCGATCCGGTAGACATGGAAATAGACGAATACGGGCGTCTTTACGTAGTAGAAATGCACGGATATCCGTTGGACAAATCAGGTTCGGGTGCGGTGAAGCTGCTGGAAGACACCGATGGGGATGGCAAGATGGACAAGAGTACGGTGTTTGCTGACGACTTCGTACTACCCACAGGTGTGATGCGCTGGAAAAAAGGTATACTGGTCTCTGATCCTCCGAATGTACTTTATCTGGAAGATACCGATGGGGACGGAAAAGCCGACAAGCGGGAAGTGGTAGTGACCGGCTTTGCTTTGGCCAATCCTCAACACAACGTCAACAATCCGATGCTGGGTATCGACAACTGGATTTATCTGGGGCATGAGCCGGCTGCTACAGCAAGGGTTTATACCGACTATTTCAGCGACAAAGGAAGCGTGGTTCATTTTCCTGCTCATCCGAAAGGGGCAAGGCTGCCTGAGAATGCGCTGGGCAGAAGCGTGCGCTTCAATCCGGACAAAGCTCTGATCGAAAACATGTCGAGCCAGACGCAGTTCGGACACGCCTTTAACCAATGGGGGCATCGTTTTTCAGTGAGCAATGCCCATCATATTTATCATGAAGTGGTGGCGGCGCGGTATCTCAACCGAAACAAGGCGCTCCTGGTTTCAAACACAGTTGCGTCTGTCTCGGACCATGGGAATGCGGCAGATGTATATCCCATCACAAAGAACCCCCAGCATCAGCTGCTTACGGATCTTGGGGTGTTTACCGCAGCATGCGGAATTACCTCTTACACCGGAGGGTTGTTCCCCGCGCCTTATCAGGACGTAACTTTTGTGAATGAACCGGTTGGAAACCTGGTACATGCCGATCTTTTAAAAGACAAGGGAGCGACTTTTACAGCGAGCCGGTTGTTCGAAAAGATGGAATTCCTTGCCTCCACTGATCCGTGGTTTCGCCCTGTTAATATGTACATCGGTCCTGACGGAGCGCTGTACGTGATCGACTACTACCGGCAGATCATCGAGCATCCGGAATGGATGGCAGACGATGTCGGGAAATCAGATGCGGTGTACAACGGGATCGATCAGGGCCGGATCTACCGTATTACCCCGACAGATGCTCCCAAGTCTAACTGGACTTCCGGTCTGAGGCTGGGGGAAGAAAGTATGGAAAAGCTGGTGTCTTACCTTTCCGACGCCAACAGCTGGTGGCGGAGAAATGCGCAGCGCCTGTTGATAGACCGACAGGACAAAAGCATTATACCTCTTCTTGAGAAGCTGGCTGTGGAGGAGAACAACCCGATGGGAAACCTCCATGCGCTTTGGACACTCCACGGTATGTCTGCGCTTTCGGCCGACGTACTCATACGCGGCCTTCATAACAAGGAAGCGGGCGTGAGAGAGAATGCCATTCGTATGTCAGAGGATCTGTTCCTTGTTCATGCTAACGAGGATACGGGACTTGTGGTCGCCGAGCTGCTGCTCACCT
>CAZAVR010000529.1:0-3218 GCA_964488435.1 uncultured Cytophagales bacterium
AGAACTAGCTAACCTTTTAGAAAAATCAGTCCAGTTTATAGGGGTTTAAGACACTGTCCCCCCTCTATTAACTGTAACCTCACTGTTACTTCTAACTATTGCGTATATCAAATACGCAATAGTTAGAAAATATTTGAACTCTATAAAGATCTATGCTAACTTTAACGTATCTCAAATACGCGAAAGTCAGCTATGTCATTATTCTTGGTAGGTGAAAATATAGATAAAACACGCAGCCACTATATGTCCGAAAGAGGTCAACTAGTGCAACTTATGCGCGGAATTTATGTAACGGAAGGTTCTGATATAGAGGGTCTTGCTATTAAACATGCGGTAAGGATTGCAAAGTACCTTTACCCACGCGCATATTTGTCAGCTGCAAGCGCTGTCCTACTTGGCCCAACCGCTGACGGTAAACTTTTTATTAGTGGTCCAAGAATTCAGCGGACGCGCATTCGCAATTTGGAAATCGTGCAAAACAAAGCTCCCGAATTCTCATCCGTTGCCCCGGCAATTATTGATGACGGACTAAGTGAGTTTAGAGTTGAAGTGTCTTCTATCCGTCAACGCTTTCTGGAATCTTTCAGACGCAGGAGTGAACATGGCGCATCCATTGATTCTTCTATGCGCGCGCTAATGGCCAAGCGTACTATTGAAGAATTTGGCTCTCCCGGAAATGCCGCAGATGCGCTTTGGGCTTTGGCAAGGAAAAACGAATGGTTTTGGGAGGGAGAACAGGCTGAACGATATCTGAAACAAACTCCGGATATTGTTTCGATAAAAAATGAGGCAAGCTTTGATCTATTGGTTGCATGGCATGGAAACCCGATCGGCACACTTTCGCATGATGGGTTTGAATGGTACTGGCAGTCAGAAAAAGGGTTTCATCTTCCCCTCGTACGTCAGACAATTCCGGGCAAACTACCACCCTTTATAAGCGCCCTGCTTCCGGAGGGCTGGCTAGAAACCGTTTTAAGAAATGAGGATGAGCGTACAGTATTGCGAACTGGCAAACGCTATATGTCGAACATTACGATAGCAGACAGCAAAAAAGGACTTGACCAATTACCCTCTGACATTCTGAAAGTTTCCATAGCCAGGTTCTCTAAGAACGGTATATTTTCCGGGTTATACGAAGGTCCAGGCAGAGATAATATAGAAACCTCATTTGAGAGAAATCTGGCAAATATTTATAAGCATGCGGATACGCCACGGCTTTCAGGGGTTCAAATAAAAGCACCGATGTCTCTTGATCATCAAGGACGACTAAGACCGAGTGCAGCGCTTCCCTTCACCCATATACTTAAACCTGCCGGAACAGGAGGATTTGAATACTTACCGATTGTAGAGTTTATATCCCTTACACTTGGTAAAAATATTGGTTTTGAATCGCCACAATTTGCTTTGACCGCAATGCCTGACGGTATGCCCTCTGCCCTGATTGTTGAGCGTTTTGATATTCGCACGTCAATTGAAGACAACCGATTAATGGCGCTTGAAGATTTCTGCTCTCTGTTGGATATAACAGCAGCTGAAAAATATGATGGAACAATTGAACAAGCAGGACGCATATTGCGAGGTATCTCAACAGCGCCGACAGAGGATCTTCTGATCTTATTGAAAAGAGCCTTGTTTGCCTGGCTGACTGCGGACGGAGATATGCATCTCAAAAACATCGCTGTATTAAAAGTGGCTTTACCAGGCCATAAGGCATTCCATTCTATTCGCATGGCACCGATTTACGACCTTGTTTCAACCGCAGTCTTCCCAAATTTAAGAAATGACACAATGGCAATTAAGCTAAATGGGAAGGCCAATCGTATTAAACGGAAAGATTTTATGACTGTTGCAGCCACAATCGGCTTGAAAGCATCTGATGTCGAATACATGATAGAAGAAACGTTAGCCAGGTTGTCGAAAGCAGCTTCTATAGTATTACTGCCTGAGGGGATTGATTATACTGATCGCGCAAGACAGATCATTTGGGAAATGTTAGAAGTCTGTGAGAGGCGTATTAAAGAATTTTGATATGAACGTGCCTGAAAGTACATATCACCCGTTTTAAGAACCTCAATGAGGAACTGCGCCCCTGTATCAGGATAAAACTATTAGAATCATGGAAGATGTACCTGTAAACATAAAAGACACCGTTATGAAGGCAGACGCCAAGTCCACGCTTGATATTTTTGTAGAGAAAGGAAAGAAGATCGGATTGGAAGAGGGCCGTATAGAGGGCGACCAGCAAAAAAACCGAAAAAATTGTCCGTAACCTTGTGAAGTCATCGGCGCTTTCCAATGATCAGATTGCCTCTGCAGCGGAGGTCACTGTGGAATACGTCGCTCGTATTCGCGAGGAGAATGTGAATACGAAATAGTTATTTCCCTTCGAAGGGCTTATAGGGTGCCGGGCTAGGGTGCTGTCCAAAAAATAAGACGTATAGTTAAAGATACGAAATAATTCTGAGAATAGCAAAATTTGAGGGGAAAGGTGAAGACTCCTCCGGAGGGATAATCGAAATTTGTTGGAGGCCTTCTGAAGTATAGGGCAGGTTTAAAGTTCGTCGGAATTTAAGTATGTATCTCAATTAATTATCAATCCAGTTTTCCAGCGCTATGCCGGAAAAGCTTTCAAAATCACGGGTATTGCGCGTTACCAAAGTCAAACCATGTACAATGGATGTACTTCCAATAAGCAGATCAAATTCTCCCACTATACGACCCACTTTTCGTAAAGCTGCCTTTTGACGCGCATACTCATATAGTGCAGAACTTATACTTAGAATGCGTCCCGTATACAACATTTGTAACTTATGGACATTTGCCAAGTTGCTTTGCCTTCGCTCCGAAGCGCTATTTTCAACACCATATAGTAGTTCCGCAATGGTGATTTCCGATAGAAAACACGATCGAATCCCCACAGCCTCGATCTTCTCTTTTACGGCGTACTCTTCTTTCAGCAGATGAACGCATATATTGGTGTCCAATAAATAGACGCTCATAACTGAACCTCCCGGGGACTATCGTTACGGGAGGTTCTCAGGAATGCGGCTAACTCATCGCCAGTTTCATCTCCCTGCCAACTACCGGCTACCTCCTTCAAAAGCTTCCTTTCTTCCGACTCACTCAAAGCAGCCACATCAAATGATTCCCGGGTCCGTAACCCTAAACGCTCCGCCAATTCTTTGAACAAAGCAAAATCTTTGTCGCTTTGAGTTTCT
>CAZAVR010000530.1:0-3218 GCA_964488435.1 uncultured Cytophagales bacterium
GGAGAAGATGCAATTGACCAATCAGGGTAAATTTATGCATTGTCTGCCTGTGAGAAGGAATGTGAAAGTGTCTGATGCCGTTTTGGATGGCACACAGTCTTTGGTGATTGATCAGGCGGCTAACCGGGAGTGGGCCGCGCAGGCTGCACTGAAGGAATTGCTGTTGGGACTGCTCTGAGTACGATTCATGTCGGAAAGCGTTTGGAGTCTACGCTTTTAGTACTTTTACTGTCAGTATTTCTTATCGCTCCCCCGGCGTGTTTATTCGCCTCTATACCTTACGGCGATTCCTTTGATGCTGAAGCCCTCCGATTTTGCGGAGGCGAAGTACTGATATCTTACCCTGATGATAGCATCAGCGCCTAGTTTTTGTGCTTTTAAGACGAGCTGAGCCTTTAGTAACTCTTTGTCCTGAGATGATTTTCCCCTGTATTTTGTGGTTTTGTCACCATATAACTGTTCCCTTGAGAGAGAATCTTCACTGGAAATTTCCACTTCACGGATTTCTGAATAGGGACGATCCGGATTTTCATTTTCCATGAACACGTCTATCGGATATTTAGTACTGCTGGTAATGGGTACGGCACAATTGGTAAATGCAGTGAGGAAAATCAAAAAGGTGCCGAATTTTATCAGTGCGTTATAAGATCTTCTTTCCATAGTGATTGGTCATCTGATACCTAAGCTGTCCAGTTCTCTTTCAGATATAGCGGGAGGCAAAATTCCCTTCTTCATTTTATATATAACGAGATCGGCCGTTTTTTGTGCGTCCTCTTTGCTGCTAAAACCTTTATTACCCTCCCGTCCCGGTATCATAGGCTGGTCGATCAGGCGCAGACTATCATTCAGTTTGATTGTATAGCCCCAGCCATTCGACGTTTCAAATATCACAGACGTGATGCCCGTTTTTTGATTGCTACGTGCAAAAAAAACAATACTGGCCGCCGTAATTACAGCAGCCAGTATCATGAGTACAGTTTTGTATTTTTTGGTCAGGATACCAGACACAGGTTCTGATTAATAATTGTCGTCGCTATCCTGAGCCGCTGAAGGATTAAAACCCCACATGTCGTCGAGACGGGTTCCGGCTATACCTGTTCCATAATAACCTACGCCTTTAAGCACGAATCCAACCGCAAAGTTTCTTGCGCCTCCTTCAAATGCAGTTTTCTCTGTCCAGGCGTCTGTTGCGGGATCATACTCCCAGACCGTTGAAAGGCTTCCTCCGGTGGTTCCGCCTACGAGGTAAGCTTTATTATTGAGTACCAAGGGGACAGAGAAGGCTCTTCCCTGCTCGGCATCGTCTACTTTAAGCATCGTTTTCTGGGTCCATGTCCCAATCCCTCCATTCTGAGTAGGGTCAAATTCCCAGATATCACCCCGGTATTTCTGAGAGTTGTTCAGTCCGAAGGCAAGATATCCCTTGCTTCCTATGCTAAAAGTTACGGCTCCGCGACGTTTGTTGCTGAAGCCCGCCACGATTTTCCAGGAGTCAGTTGCGGCAGTATACTCATAAAAGTCCTGCAGGTAGTTATTTCCGTCGAAGCCCATACCCACATAAGCCTTGTCTCCTATGGAAAATGCAGACGCATGCTGACGTGCATCTCCAGGAAATTCGGAAATTTTCTTCCAGCTGTTTTTGGTGGGGTCATATTGCCAGAAATCCTTGGTGTAACGCTCTGCATTTGAGTTATAGCCCGTGCCCACATAACCTTTTCCAGCAATGGCAAAGGCGACAGCGTCATTTCTGATTTCACCGCCGAAGTCAGCAATCTGCGTCCAACTGTTATAGGTAACGTTGAATTTATAAAAATCTTTGAGTGAGTTCAGCTGGTTAGAATAACCTGTTCCGACATAGGCAGAATCCCCCAGGACGAACGCAACTGCAGCGCTTCTTGCTATGCCTCTGAAGTCAGGAACCCCAGACCTGTACCAGTTGCCAACCAAATCTTCCTTCACATCATCCTTACATCCTATTTGGGTAAATAGTGATAAACAGACAAGTACTATCCCCAAAAATTGTTTTCCTGTACGAAACATATCAAAGTGTAATTGTTTAATAATTAATAAAACGGCCAAAATTCGAGTGACTATTGGGATAAAAAAAATAATTGAGATAAATGGGCTAATTGTGTAGATGAAAAAACCACTATTTCATCTGTTTTCGCTATACATTTACTTTCCTTCTGAACAAATCGTAATTAGAGTCGCTTACCGGAATCATGTAGGATCCGATCTTGACCCGCTGATTCCTGATCGCCTCTATTTTTCCCAACGCTACAATATACGATTTATGAACCCTGAAAAATCTTTGCGGGGGCAACTTGGTTTCTAAGGCCTTCATTGTCATTCTTGTCAGGATCGGGTTGGTTTGTGTAGAAGTATATATTTTAAGATAGTCTTTCAGACCTTCTATATGCGATACTTCTTCTAAGTTCACTTTTACCAGCGAATAGTTGGAAGTAACGAAAATATAATCCGGATTTTCGTCGGGAAGTATCGGTTTTATCTGTGACAAATCCTGCAGCCGGCTCAGTTCCATAGCTTTGGCGGCAGCCTTCTCAAACCGCGTATCAGACAGGGGTTTCAAAAGGTAATCTATTGCATTGACATTATAGCTTTCAAGGGCATACTGCGGATGGGCGGTTACAAAAATAACTTTCGGCCTGGGCAGAATATTTTTCATTAGTTCCATACCGGATAGTTCAGGCATTTCCGTTTCAGTAAATATGAGATCCACAGACTCCCGATGCAACGCAAGCAAGGCTTCGCGCGTCTTATAATAAAAGCCAATAAGATTCAGGAAGGGTAATCGCATCACCTGTTCTTTGGTAAGTTTCAAATCCTTTTTATTACTGTCAATAATGATACAGTTTAACATTTTCATATTTTCCGGGTACTTTAGGGTACGTAAAGTTACGTTTTTTTGTTGCATATCTCCGGAAAAAACTATTTCGTCTACACATTTATTCGGTTGGTCTACTTTTTGTCAATACCTCTGGATCACACACCTACTTTTGCCGGTTGAATTTTTCGTATCCGTTGATGAGACGGGGAGGAAATCTATGGGGTTAACGGGCGCGGCATCTTGACGACACATTCCCTTTGACAGATAAAATTTAAAAAAGCAAACCCATGAAATAAGCATGAATGGCGTACAGAAGCGGAGCGCCGCCCGACGGAGCGCCGCCCGACGGCGTAAGATTGTTCCTGCAAAT
>CAZAVR010000531.1:0-3217 GCA_964488435.1 uncultured Cytophagales bacterium
ATTTGGCATGAAGGTTGAAAAATATTATATAGGATTTCCCCCAAAAATATGGAGTATCACCAGAGGAGGCACTGAATATGGTATCGGGGCGATCCCTCTTGGTGGCTTTGTGAAAATATCCGGAATGATCGACGAATCACTGGACACTGCCCAGATGAGTGCCACACCGCAACCCTGGGAATTCCGCGCTAAACCCGCCTGGCAAAGGCTGATTGTAATGCTTGGAGGAATCATCGTAAATATTATTGTAGGTATCTTCATTTTTATTGTCATTACTTATAACAATGGGAAACAATACCTCACAAAAGATGAGGTCAACAAGAACGGGATCATCGCAAGTAGTCTTGCCCGGGAAATAGGTCTGAGAACCGGAGATAAAATCATACGCGTCAACGGTCAGGACTTTGACAATTTCACCGAAACCGTGGTTTCATCCGAAGTGTTCCTCAACAGTAACAGCTACTACACCGTATTACGCGATGGAAAGGAGCTGGATATAGATATACCGAATAACTTTATAGAAAAGCTTTCGGAGCCCGATGCCAGGGATAACTTTATACAGGTAGCTCTGCCTTTTTCCGTCGGAGAACTGGAACCGGGATTCCCGGCCGAGAAAGCGGGATTGAAAACGGGAGACCGCATACTTTCAGTAGATGGGAAGCCCACTCCTTACTTTCAGGTATTCAAACAGGCTTTGGACTCTCTGAAGGGCAAAACTGTTCAGCTGGCGGTGCTGCGTGCCGGCACCACAGTACCACTTCATGTCAATGTAACTGACGAAGGAACCATAGGTTTCAGGACGCAGAGCCTGCTCAACTACACAACAGTTAATTATACCCTTGGCCAGGCCATTGTAGTAGGTACAGGGGAAGCCTTCGGAGTGATTTATAATAATATTAAAGGCTTCAAAAAGATTTTCAAAAGGGAAGTTTCGGCATCCAAAGCACTCAGCGGGCCCATAGGCATTGCACGAATGTTCGGGGGGAGTTTGGGATTGGGGACGCTTCTGGTTCCTGACCGGCTTGCTTTCCATGGTACTGGCATTCATGAATGCACTACCTATTCCCGCGCTTGACGGCGGACACTCGGTTATTCTTCTTTATGAAATGATATCGGGTCGTAAGCCGTCTGACAAATTTCTCGAAAATGCACAAAAAGTGGGTATGGTATTGCTTCTCGGACTCATGGGCTTTGCTATTTTCAACGACGTCTGGAAAGTTTTCTTTTAACCTGATTCCCGATTTGTGAAAAGAGAGTTGACCGACATAAAAGATCAGATCCATCGCGCATGGACGATGAGCCTACTCTGGGTGGGTATTCTAATGTCGTTTTCCTCCTTCCGGCCGATGCACGAATACTATGTCAGTATCACCCGAATGCAATTCAATCCCTCGGAAAAAAGCCTGGAAGTAAGTATTCGCTTGTTCACTGATGACTTTGAAAGAGCTCTTTCTGCTGAAAACAACAACCAGCCTGTACGCTTACAGAATAACGACGGAAACAACGCCATTGTTGAAAGATATATACGCAGGCACTTCGTTTTGACGGATAAAAAGCGTAATGTCAGACAGTGGCAATATGTCGGCAAGGAAAATGAAGCGGATGCCACCTGGATTTATCTCGAAATACCGCAAGATGGGCAACTAACCGGGTTTTCTCTTAAAAACGACATCCTGATGGAGATTTTTGACACCCAGGTCAATGTGGTGAACATCAAGATAAACTCGGATAAGAAGACCCTCCTGTATAAAAAAGGGAAAATCGTTCAGAACATATAGCGCCAAATTGACAAATTCTTCTCTGGCACGGCTATTTCATCTGTCAATTACCCTTCGGGTTTTGTATATTTAAGTAAATGGGAAAAGATTATCTGTCATAACGGCAGAATGCCTATGAAATTTGAAACTAGTGATATTTATAGCCGGCTACTTGCCTCCGACTCGGATCTGGACAGCCTGGAAATAGTTCCGATAGGTGGACCCGATGGTTCGGAGTACCCTATTGATCTTCCCGAAGAATTAGCCATCCTGCCTATCCGTCAAACGGTACTGTTCCCGGGTATGGTCATTCCGGTCACCGTTGTCAGACAAAAAGCCATCAAGCTCGTTAAAAGGATTTATCGGAATTCGGACATTAACCAGCGGATCCTCGGAGCGGTTACGCAGGCGAAGCCCCAAAAAGAAGATCCCGTAGCTGAAGATCTTTACAATGTCGGCACCGTGGCGCACATCCTCAAAATGATTACCCTTCCTGACGGCAATGTCACGATCATCGTCCAGGGAAGACAGCGCTTCCGTATCAATGAAATTATCCGGGAAGATCCCAACATTACCGCGAAAGTAACCGCGATTGAAGACTCGTTCCCGACAACCGGCAAAAAGAAAGAAACCAAAGCGCTTCTACAATCTTTGCGAGACAGCGCTCATAAAATTCTGCGGCTCAACCCCGAAATCCCTCAGGAAGCCCGGATCGCTTTAGACAACATCGAAAGCCCCATCTTCCTGATCCATTTCCTGTCTTCCAATCTGAATGTTGAGGTGATTGAAAAACAACGGTTACTGGAAGAAGAAGACGGATTGAAACAGGCGACAATGTTGCTGGAACTCATGCTCCGGGAGATGGAGATCCTTGAACTGAAACGGGAAATCCAGTCCAAAGCAAGCTCGGATATCGATCAGCAGCAAAGGGATTACTTCCTTCGTCAGCAGATCAAAGTTTTACACGACGAACTGGGCATAGACAGCCCGGAAAGGGAATTAGATGACCTCAAAGCCAAGGCAGCGCAAAAAAAATGGCCTGAAGCAGTGAGAGCCCATTTCGAGAAAGAATTGTCGAAGATCCAACGTGTTAACCCGATGGCTCCGGAATACCCTGTGTCTATGAATTACCTGGAGACAATGGTCGACCTGCCATGGAATGAGTTTACAAAAGACAATTTCGATCTTTTAAGGGCTCAGAAAGTACTTGACTCAGATCATTTCGGACTGGAAAAGGTGAAAGAGCGCATTATTGAATACCTCGCGGTTCTTAAGCTAAAAAACAACCTCAAAGCTCCTATTTTATGCCTCTACGGTCCTCCGGGTGTGGGTAAGACTTCGCTCGGGAAATCGGTAGCCAAAGCACTGAACAGGAACTATATCCGCATGGCACTGGGAGGTGTCCATGACGAAGCAGAAATAAGAGGCCACCGCAAGACCTATATAGGCGCTATGCCCGG
>CAZAVR010000532.1:0-3212 GCA_964488435.1 uncultured Cytophagales bacterium
CCAAAAGTTGTGCCAGCTGCCATGACCCGGCTTACGCTTTCACCGACGGCTACAGAAGAAGCATTACGGCAACGGGCGACATGACCCTGCACAATGCCCCCCTCCTTGATAAATGTCAGGTACCTTCAGACACTCAACTGGTCGTCTCCAGAAATCAAAACCCTCGAAGAACAACATCTTAAAGCCCTTTTTACCACCACTCCGGTGGAGATGGGCGTGACAGGAAATGAGGAAGAAATTCTTAAAAGGCTACAGTCGCAGCCTGTTTACCAGGATCTTTTCGGTGCTGCATTCCCGGCAGAAAAGACGCCCTTCCGGTTCGAAAATATCGTTATGGCCATCGCGGCCTACGTCCGTTCACTGGAGTCTTTCGAATCACCCTACGATCAATTCGCCAAAGGCAGCAAGCAGGCGCTTTCGCTTTCGGCAAAAAAGGGAATGCAGCTTTTTTTTTCAGACCAACTCAAATGTGCTTCCTGTCACACTCCTCCTCATTTCAGCAGGGCCGGAAAGACCAATAGGGTGGACAGCACGTATTTCAATACCGGCCTCTATAACCTTTCCGGCAGTCATCAATATCCCGAAACGGACAACGGCCTTCGCTCAAAAACACAAAACCCCGACGATGACGGTAAATTCCGTGTACCCTCCCTCAGAAATCTGTCTTTCACGTCTCCATATATGCATGACGGAAGCGTCAGCACGCTTGAAGAGGTCATTGATCACTATGCATCCGGCGGTCGGGTCATCACGTCCGGACCATTGAAAGGCGACGGAAGAAAAAACAAAAA
This sequence comes from uncultured Cytophagales bacterium, assembly GCA_964488435.1. Classification (GTDB taxonomy): domain Bacteria; phylum Bacteroidota; class Bacteroidia; order Cytophagales; family Spirosomataceae; genus JBEBSO01. The sequence continues at coordinate 792 of CAZAVR010000532.1, forward strand.
TAAAGCAGTGGCCCTGGCCGGCTTCAGCATCACCGCCAACGAAAAATTACAATTGATTGAATTTCTCCACGCGCTTTCTGACTCTAGTTTTTTATCCAATACGCATTTTACCAAACCCAGATAGCCTGGATTATTCCGATGGTAAACTATCTCCGGATATTCGGAGAAACACCTAAACAGCCCGCCTGGCCGTTACTTTTTCAGTCAACCAGCGTTAACAAAAGCCAAAAATCACTAGTATTACACCGGAATCGGCATATAAACCGGCCTTTTCCTCCCGGGGTATTTGGACAAAAGTCGTTTTGCGCGGCTTATTTTCAATAACAAAAAACTGATCTCTGACATCTTAATCTGTTGTTAACATGAACTCTATTGAACAAACCTTTACATTAACAAGTACCGATATTGGCGGCCAGGCCACAGATAAACAGGTTTTTAACGGATTCGGCTGCACAGGGCAAAACATATCACCTCAACTCTCCTGGACCAATGCGCCCGCGGATACCAAAAGCTTTGCCGTAACCATCCATGATACCGACGCACCCACGGGCAGCGGGTTCTGGCACTGGGTTATTTTTGATATCCCTGCGTCAGTGACAGAACTAAAAACAAACGCAGGATCTCTGTCGGCACGTCTTTTCCCGGAGGGTTCCGTCCAGAGTCTGACGGACTTCGGTTCGTGTGGCTACGGAGGCCCTTGCCCGCCGGAGGGCCACGGTTTTCACCAATATATAATTACTGTTTACGCGCTGAAAACTGCAAAGCTGGGTTTGGATAAAGATACTCCTCCAGGATTGGTGGGTTTCAACCTTTGGGGGCAAACCCTTGAAAAGGCATCTATCGTTATGTATTACAAGCGCTGAAAAAATCCGCGATGAACAAAATTCTCTTTCCTTAAAACTTAATGCCCCGGGAGTTTGTTAAACCGGTTGTTACCGGAGGTATCGTATCTCAGGTTTATACTTTGTTTTAAATGGAAAATACCGATACCGGCGGCTTTACCCGCTACCAGATCTTCATCATTGCCATCCTTGCCATTTTACAGTTCACCATCATTCTGGATTTCATGGTCTTGTCTCCGCTGGGAGCCATACTCATGAAAACGCTTAAAATTACACCCGGGCAATTCGGGCTCGTTGTTTCTGCTTATGCGCTGAGTGCCGGCGCATCGGGTCTTCTGGCGTCGGGTTTCGCCGACAGGTACGACCGGAAGAAATTTCTCCTTTTTTTTTATATAGGTTTTGTATTGGGTACGCTGGTATGCGGAATAGCTCCGAATTATGAAGTTCTCCTCATCGGGAGAATCATCACCGGACTCTTTGGAGGTGTGGTCGGATCTGTAGGATTTGCGATCATCACGGACTTATTTGCACTTCAATTGCGAGGCAGAGTAATGGGCTTCGTGCAGATGGCGCTCTCCGGCAGTCAGGTGCTCGGCATTCCGGTCGGCCTTTGGCTGGCCAATGTCTACGGCTGGCACTCCCCGTTTATCATGATTGTCGGCCTTAGTATCGTGATAGGGATGGTCATCCTTCTTTACATGAAACCTGTGACGGCCCACCTTCTGTTGCAAAGCGGCATTCAACCTTTCAGGCACCTCTACATCACCCTATCCCGCCCCGAGTATCTTCGTGCTTTCGCGGCTACCGGCCTTCTGGCGACAGGCGGCTTTATGATGATGCCCTTCGGAAGTGCGTTCAGTGTAAACAACCTCGGCATCAGTATGGGCGAGCTGCCTCTGCTTTACATGGTCACCGGAATATGCTCAATGATTATCAGTCCGCTCACCGGCAGGCTGAGTGATCAAAAAGGGAAATACCCGGTCTTTTTTGCCGGCACTGTTTTAACGGCGGTGATGACCCTGATCTACTGCAACCTGGGTATCACACCGCTTTGGATGGTTATGATCATCAATGTGCTTTTCTTTACCGGCATCGCCTCCCGGATGATATCGTCATCAGCGCTGACTTCTGCCATTCCCCAACCGAACGATCGTGGTGCTTTTATGGGTATCAACGCTTCCATACAGCAGGTTTCCGGCGGGATAGCTGCCATGGTTGCCGGACTTGTTGTGGTTGAAACCCCTTCTGGTATGCTTAAAAACTACGACGTGCTGGGATATATCGTAATTGCCACCATGTTGGTCACGCTGGTACTGATGTATTCGCTGGACAAGTATATCCGGAACAAAGCGAACGTGGTCCGGGATAGCGCGCTCACAGCATAATTGTCTTGCAGCTATTATTATTCCGTAATAATAGGCTCGTCTCTTGTGTTTTTGTGCCGGCTTTTACGATTTTTGCAAAAAAAGAAATTCAAAGATCCCGCGATTGGATTTTTGCACCATTCCAAATATGAAGAAAGTACTTTTTATTGACCGGGACGGAACCATCATCGTGGAGCCGAAAACCGATTTCCAGA
>CAZAVR010000533.1:0-3208 GCA_964488435.1 uncultured Cytophagales bacterium
GGATTAATCCGGCTTTGAAAGGCGTTGGAATATTTCCTCCAGGGAATCACCGGAATTTCTGAGTGATTCCATACTGGTGTCGGTCACGATTTTACCGCGGTTGATCATCACTACTCTGTCGCATACAGCCTCTACTTCCTGCATGATGTGGGTGGAAAACAAAACGGTCTTATCCTTCCCGGCAGTTCGTATAAGCGCTCTGATCTCCGCCAGCTGATTGGGGTCGAGACCGGTAGTGGGCTCATCGAGGATCAGTACTTCAGGATCGTGCAAAAGTGCCTGAGCCAGACCTGTGCGCTGACGATAACCCTTTGATAGCTGCCCTATCTTCTTATGTTTTTCTACTTCAAGCCCGCACATGCGAATCACTTCTCCGATACGCTCCTGTAATTTCCTTCCGCCCATACCAAACAACTTCCCGGTAAATATCAGAAATTCCCGCACGTACATATCCAGGTAAAGCGGGTTATGTTCAGGGAGATATCCGACGGACCTCTTTGCCAGGAGCGGGCTTTTGGCGATATCATGCCCGTTCACTTCTGCCTGTCCGGCTGTGGCTTCAAGAAAGCCGGTCAATATCTTCATCGTTGTAGACTTACCCGCGCCATTAGGACCTAAGAATCCCACAATCTGACCTGGCGTCACCTCAAAACTGATTCCGTCGACGGCCTTCTGTCCGTTGTATTCTTTTACCAGTTCCCTTACTTTTATGGACATCGATAATAGCTTTTTGGGTATGAAACGGCTGTTGAGTTCCGTTTTAAACCTTCAAAAATAGCTTATTTCTGTACAACAAATACATAAATGCCCACTGTACGGCCAAAAAGGCAAACACACCCCCAAGTGATTTGAGAGGCTCAGGGAAAAAGCTCAGTATCCCTCCGAAGATCGCCTCAGAGGTAAATTTGAAATTAATAAAATCCCCGATCATGTAAATGACTATGGAATTGACGCCTATTACCACGAAAAAGAAGGTCCACCTGCGCCAGTTCATCACGTCAATGGCCCAGTAAAACAGCCCCAGAAGCATCAGGCTGAGTCCACCAGTCATCAATACAAACGAGCTGGACCAAAGATTTTTATTAATGGGGATGATCGCATCTGCAAACAACGCCGCCACCACACTTAAACCTCCGATGGCGGCCAGACGTACCGACTTTCCGGTTCCATTTATTTTCAAGCTGCCGGTTTTCAAAAATTTGCCGGCAAAAATGCCCAGCAATGCATTACAGATGGCCGGAACAGTAGATACGATTCCTTCAGGGTCATGAATTTTCAGGTATAAACGGCCGGGCAAAAGCATCCTGTCGAAATAGCTGGCAGGATTACATTCCATCGTAAACAAACCGGCACCGCATCCCGGAACCGGGAAAAAGAGCATGAAAACGGCATATCCTGAAATAAGAGAAAAAAACCATACCCACTGCCAGCTGCGGCCAGCATACAGATAGATAATCTGTGCAAACATCCCCGCCAAACCTATCCGCGCCAATACACTCCCATAACGCATATTTTCCCACTCCGTCTGAAACAACCCGTTATTATATAAAATGCCGAGCAGCACCAACAAAATTCCCCTTCTGATGACCTTCAGCAGCAACGTTCTTTTTTCGACCCCTTTTTCCAGTCTTCCATCCAATGAAAAAGGCGTTGAAACGCCCGCCAGGAAAAGAAACAAAGGAAAAATAAGATCGTAGGCCGTAAATCCATCCCAGTCCGGATGGGTAAATTGATGCGCCAGGAATAATGCCCAGCCCCAACCCGTAAATTTGGCCAGAACATGAAAAATATCTTCTCCGCCGGAAATCCAAAACATATCAAATCCGCGCAGCGTATCCAGTGAGAGAAGCCTGTGAGGGGAGCCTTTACTATCCATGTGTTGTATCGTATTTGTCTTTTCTTATGATATGAAAGTTTGTCTCTGCCTATCTAGACGATCCCTTCATGGGTATAAATTCCAGGCACCTGAAAAAAACGGGAGGCTTGATGCAGGCATTTTGCTACTTATTACGGAGAAATCAGAAATCAGACTACACTGTAAAAAAAATAAGCTCTTTAATACGGAAAATTGTAGATTTGCACCCAAATTCGATGTAGTTGTGGCTGTAGTATCTCTAAATACGAAAATAATTGTTCCCTGTGCCATCATAGAACACCAGGGCAGAATACTTGCGACACAACGCAACGCCCTCGGATCATTGCCATTAAAATGGGAGTTCCCAGGTGGCAAAACAGAGGAGGGGGAAACGCTGACGGAAGCCCTGCTGCGTGAAATTATGGAGGAGCTTTCCGTCAAAATACACATCGGCAAACAATTACCCACGTCTTCCCGTCATTACGAAGGTCGGGAGATTCTCCTTATTCCGTTTCTCTGCAAGCTGGCACCGAAGCAAAAAATACTGCTTACAGAGCATGAGCAAATGGTCTGGCTATTTCCTTATGAGCTTCAGACCCTGGATTGGGCCGAAGCGGATTTGGATGTCATTAAAAACTACCTGGATTACCTCAAGGAGGTGTAAAGTATATGGTCCTTGCCGCTTTTTCGGGAAGTAAAATTTCTTCCGGATGGTGTACCAGACGCCCGGCGAAAAAACAACCTGCGCATTCTTCTTATTTATCTTCTGTCAGAATGCGCTCCGGTGCGTGAACAAACCGAAAACTATATATAACACTATGACTGAGAAAAGATGGATTCAAAAGCCGCTGTTTTCTTCCGGCCAAACGGAGCTGGCCATGGCGCTGGCTCAGGCGATCAATGTACCTGTATCCCTTGCCAGATTACTTGTGCAGCGAGGCGTGAACAACTTTGAGGAGGCCCGAAACTTTTTCAGACCACAGCTGTCGCAATTACATGATCCCTTCCTGATGCAGGATATGTCAGCCGCAGTAGGAAGACTGGAACTGGCCCTGGAACGAGAGGAAAAAATAATGGTGTACGGCGACTACGATGTCGACGGATCTACTTCAGTAGCTATGTTTTATGGCTTCCTGAAGAAAATACATTCTGCCGTGGAATATTATATACCCGACCGATATTCCGAGGGCTATGGCGTATCCTGGGCATCTGTTACTTATGCAAAAGAAAACGGGATAGGTCTGGTGATCACGCTGGACTGCGGAATCAAATCGACGGACAAAGTAAGTGCCGCCAAACAGGAGGGAATAGACTTTATTATTTGTGACCATCACAGGCCCGGAGATATCCTCC
>CAZAVR010000534.1:0-3207 GCA_964488435.1 uncultured Cytophagales bacterium
AATGAGAAGGTAGCGTTTGGGGAATGGATGCAATGGGAAGGGACAGAAACAGAATAGCAGTTGACGAAATACGGGTGATCGGCAGGGGGGGGCGATATTCCGTAGGTGAGCCGTGACAGGCGCAAGGACGAGACAGCAACCTTGGTTTATCCGAATGTTTTGGATGGGGTATGATGATAAGGAAACCGTTCTGCCTCCGGGGCATAATTACATAGTAATAAGCGCAGAGTGTTGTAAAATTATGATTGATTTTTTTTGATTACGGCAAATTTGTCACTATATTTAAAGTTAGAAGTAAGTCGACGAAGGCCGGGACACTGATTCCTGTTGCCAAGCTTTATCATGCAAAGAAGTTCTGTTATACATGATGTCCAATTCAGTTTCTTTAAATGCTTATATTACTGATGAACAATTACTTGCTCTTATGCAGAAGGGAGACAGGGCAGCTTTCGTTCAGTTGTATAAAAAGTACTGGCGACGATTGTTTGATTCTGCTTATAAGCGGCTGTTAACGAGAGAAGAATGCGAGGATATTGTACAGGAAATTTTTATTGATCTGTGGGCAAAAAGAGACAAAATTTTGATTACGGCTTCTATTGAAGCATATTTGTTTGGAGCGCTCAGATATCAGATTTATAATAGAATTCGCTCGAGGAAAGTTCAGGAATCTTATTTGAATAGCTTAACGCATACCCCACAATATCAGCAGAACCCGATCGAAGATTGGTTCTACTATGAGGAGCTTTCGATGGTTTTAGAAAAGAGTATTGAAAATATGCCGGAAAAATTCCGAAGGGCGTATTGGTTGAGCCGCAAAGAGAATCTTAGCTACAAGGAAATCGCCTCTCAACTTAGTTTGCCAATTGATACCGTGGAAAAGCACATAGGCAAAGCGCTGAAAATTTTAAGAAAGAATTTGAAAGACTTTGTGTGAATATTTACTTTCATCCAAACGGATTTTTTACATAAGAAACACACCAAATTGAAAAAGCACAAAGATAATTCGTTTAGAGAAGCCGATATTTGTTTGCCGTTAAGAAGGCCTTTCGCAGAAAATAATGGCATGTATATATTTGTTCCAGCTGAAATGAAATGAGAAATTTTACTATATGCCGGGACGATTTTTTCGGGAGGATTGTACCGCCAGTTAAATATTTGTCGATCGTGTTCTTTTTTATGCTCAGGATGACTCCCTGCTTTAAAGGTAGCCGACGTAATGTAGACAATGCCCTGTTCGCGATCAGCATGGTGATGATAGTTATTTAGAAAAAAAATCAGATGAATAGGGTAAGGTTATTGTATTTGGTAAAGCAGAAAAGATTGAAATGCAAGCCGAAAGGATCGCGCAGAGGGCGGAACAGATGGGATCCACGGCTGGAGCAATACACCGGTTTTACCCATTCATTGTCTGACAGGACTGTGCAGGCTTTGGAAAACAAAATGCTGGAAAATATTCAGGGAAGAATCGATGAGAGAGCAGTTTTTTCAACAAATGGTGAGAGGAGATGGGCTGTATTTGCTTTTCCGGCGAGGGCTATTATTGCCGCTTCCGTACTTTTTTTTGTAGCATTAGGAGTTTATTTTTTCTATCAGAATCGGACATTGGCAAGCGAGCGTACTACTTATGGTGAGACGCGAGCAGTTAAATTGCCGGATGGTTCTGAAGTAGTTTTAAATGGAAATTCCGAAATCAGATATAGCTCAGACTGGAGCGAGGCGGAAGTAAGGGAGGTTTACCTGAAAGGGGAGGCGTATTTCAATGTGACCCGTATTTCGGGTGATCTCAAATTCAGAGTGTATACAGACGCTGATTTTAGCCTGGATGTGCTGGGTACGCAATTTACCGTCTCAAGCAGAAAACTTCGGACCAGAGTGGTGCTTAATGAGGGCAAGATACAATGCTATATGGGCAAAGCCGCCAGAGATACCATCATGATGAAACCGGGTGAAATGGTACAGTTCGGGCAAACGACATCCGACTACATCCGGAAGGAGGTCGAATCATCCATTTACTCCGCGTGGAAAGACCAGAAGCTCGTTTTTGATAACACACCATTGGAGGAGATTTTGTCTATCCTGGAGGAAACCTATGGACTAAAAGCTTCGGTGAAAGATCAGACCCTGCTTTCACGACAAATTTCGGGGTCTGTTCCCACTGATGATATAGGGTATCTGCTGGAAGGTATTGGCGAAGCCTCCGGTGTATCGATTGAGCGGAAGGGGAATGATCTGACTATCTCTGCCAGGGAAAGGCCGGCGATGAATTAATAACGTTTTTTTTTTCCTGCTCCTGCATTCCGTCTATTAGCGGAAATCCCGAAAATCTTATGATCGTTCGGACAGGAAAGTCCTTTGGCATATTCCTGCACGTACGTGCGTAATCTACTATCATACGCATGATTGTTCTGATAGGGAACCTGAAATTCAATAGTCGGATGATCAATTACTTTCATCTGATTTCAGTGCCGGTTGAAGTGACCGGAAAAAAAAGTAAGATCTTTTTTTAAAAAAAATGGGGGTGACATTGGCGGATGCATGGGCGAAAGGATACTATATATTCAGAAGGCCAGGTCAGTGGTACCGGATTTGATCTTCGATAATTTCTTTTTTAATTTTTAATCGTGTCAACGTATGATGCGATACGTTACCGCTTGTGAGTGACTGTTCAATTTTTTGGATTTTTACAATAAAGTGAGTGAAGTGAAGCCGATATGATGAAAGAATTGCTCTCTGTTTATAGTAAAATGAGACGGGATTTGGTGGATGATATGCGGTATTTTTAAGAATGTAAGACCAGGGTCTGAAATTAATTAGGGCTCTGATATTCTTTGGTTTAAGGGCGTGGATCATTTTCGATTTCAGATGGGAAGTGCCTGCTGTATGTATCACTATACCTGTCGAAGATCTGCGGTAGGTTAGTGTGTATGGTTTGTAATTATTAAATCCAAAACAATCAAAATTCGGGTGTCAGCCCATCTTGTTTTTCAGTGCGTAAAGGCATAGCCTTCGCACCCTTTTTTGTTCCTTATTTAATCACAAATTCACTTAACAAAGCTCTGGAATGTTCTTCCAACAATCTGATTCACTATGAAATTATTTACATTATTAATGGTGTTTCTCTCTGTGCACGCGCAGGCGATGCCCGGCATTTCGCCGATGGCGTTTGTGACAGGAGACAAGGTCATGAAAGACCATCCATTCGACAGG
>CAZAVR010000535.1:0-3188 GCA_964488435.1 uncultured Cytophagales bacterium
AACTTGTATGGAAAATCCTGTCATTGACTTGAAGGGGTTGACCAAATACTATGGCTCTTTCAAGGCCGTTGATAACCTGAACCTCACGGTCTCCAAAGGGGAGATATTCGGTCTGCTTGGTCCCAATGGCGCCGGCAAAACAACTACCATACTGATGATGCTCGGACTCACCGAGCCCACATCAGGCCAGGCTATGGTATGCGGTATAAACGCAACAAATAACCCTATACCTGTTAAAAGAAAAGTTGGTTACATGCCCGACAATGTAGGCTTCTACGACGGTATGACGGCCTTGGAAAACCTGGTGTATACAGCCAGGCTGAACGGCATTCCGGAAAAAGAAGCCCATCAGCGTGCACTGGATCTGATAGACGCTATAGGCTTGGGCGCAGCTCAGCACAAACGGACCTCTGCCTTCTCAAGAGGAATGAAACAAAGGTTAGGTCTCGCCGAAGTGCTGATCAAGCGCCCTGAAGTCATCATCCTCGATGAACCCACACTCGGTATCGACCCGGCCGGTGTAAAGGAGTTCCTGAGTTTGATTCGTCAGCTGAGCCTCGAGCATGCACTTACGGTACTCCTCTCCTCTCATCACCTTCACCAGGTGCAGCAGGTCTGTGACCGGGTAGGTATTTTTGCCGGTGGTAAAATGCAGGTGGAAGGCACCATCAGTCATCTGTCGCAAAGCCTTTTCAACGGGGAGGCCTACCGGGTAAGCCTGACGGTGCGCGATCCTTTGCCCCTGCCCTGGGAACTATATCCTGCAGCCCTGCAAATTGAAGGAGTAAAGCACCTGTCCATTGAAGGAAACATCGTGGATATCAGTTGTGAGCGCGATGTAACACCTGATATAGTCCGCTTTTTTGTAAACCATGGCCTTGATGTTACGGGCGTCTGGAGAAAAGAATTCGGACTGGATGACATTTACCAAAAATACTTTGACAACCAAACAACAGAGCATAAATCCTATGAAAAGTCTGGCGGTATTTTCCAAAAATATTTCCACCGAAACTAAGTCAGGCGAAAGGATACCATCCCCTTTTCAGGTGATGGTATCCAAAGAAGTTTCAGACCATATTCGCAGTTGGAGATTTGTTGTCTTGCTAAGTCTGATCATCCTTACTTTTTTCGGAGCACAGTACGTTTCCATGAGTAATATCAGGCAAGCTGTTTCGGACGTTGAGGATCCTGACGCCATGTTTCTTTACCTGAAGTTACTCACCACAACAGACGGCTCTATGCCGCCATTCCACGTTTTTCTCAATTTCCTCGGTCCGCTCCTCGGCATTGCACTTGGATTTGACGCGATAAACTCGGAACATAATAATGGCACGCTGATACGACTCATGGCCCAGCCCATTTATCGCGATAACCTGATCCTGGCGAAGTTTGTAAGTGCGCTGCTTATTGTCGGCACCCTGTTTGTTTCCCTCGTCCTGTTGATGATCGGAGCAGGTGTAGTGATCACCGGCGTTTTTATAGAGCCGTCCGAATTTCTGCGGATCATAAGTTTTATCGTGATCAGCATTTTTTACGTGGGCTTTTGGCTCAGCCTGTCCATATTGCTTTCCATCCGGTTTAAACAGCCAGCCACCTCGGCTCTGACTGCGTTTGGCATCTGGCTTTTCTTTACGGTGTTTTATCAGATTGTGGCCAACCTAATCATCAGGGCATTTTTACCTCAGGAAGCTATGTTATCACAGCAACAAATAGTCCGTTACAACGAGATCATCCTGATGCTGCTTCGCTTGTCTCCAAGCCAATTGTATGCCGACGCAACGACCACACTGCTGATACCGTCCGTAAGAAGTCTCGGCCCCCTCAGCATGGAACAGATGGCAGGAGCCGTTCCCGGGGCGCTTCCTTTCCGGGAAAGCCTGATGGTGGTTTGGCCACAGGTAAGCGGATTGCTGTCAGCTACGGTATTGTGTTTTGCCTGGTCCTATTATCTTTTTATGAGAAGAGAAATCAGAAGCTGATATCTTGAACCGGGATCGCTCTTTTGCTAATCACTATCCATAGGAGCGACTAACAATTTCATCTGAAATAATACTCTGTAAAAACATCTGTGTGCTTCTGTGGGAACCCTGCACCGAACGGTTTCTCACAGATGTTACATAGAAAAAAGCGTCACAGATCAACACAGAAGGTCGCTGATGGATCTGTTGGTTTCCGTCCCGTTTTCCACCGAATACCCCGCATGCGAAATGATGTCATGCATCAGCATCAGTAAGCCCGCAGCGCTGATGCCGTCCGCCAGTTGCTCGAAATTGGACATGATCTGCCTTTTCCAGTTTTCAATCCCGGACCGCACGCAAGCCCTCAATTTTCAGCCTGTCCTGCTGTTTGCTTCCATTTGAACCGGGCACCTTACTCTTTTGTGTTAAGATATTCAGCTTTTTCTAAAAACAGCTCCATTTCTTCATTGGCAATGTCGTCCAATCGGATGTGGTACCTAAAAATGTTATAATCGGCTTTTTCTCTAAAAACATGAATGCCGCTTTCTAAAAGGTAATTCAGCTAAGATCATACAGATAAGTCAATCCCACTAAGTACATAGGACCCATTTTCGGCATTTTCAGTAAGAAGTGCTTGCTGTGACCTTACCCGATCCAAATTACTGGTAGTCAGAGTAGTTAATAGTTTGGGATCGCGTTGAGCACAGAGGACCATTTTAGTTGCTTTTTGTAAAATTTCTAAATCCATATTTTCTATGTAAATGCTTGAAAATAATTATTTAAGTCCAAACCTAAAGAGCGATCAGCCCGGAACCAAGAGTATACTCATTAAATTCGTTTTGTATATAGCTTATAATCAATAATCACACATACAACTATAAATGGGACGCGACGGAATATCCACTGTGAAAATTAGGGGACGAGGTAAGCGTTAAAAATAAGCGAAAAAATTTGTTATGCTACATAACAATCATTGCCTTTATTAAACAAACATAAAGAGCATGAACGACACACTATTCACTCTCCGAATGAACATAGCCGCTCTAAAACAGTTTCTTCGGGATCGATCTGAAGCGCTGACGGAGCATCAGATCAACGAAGTACTCGATATTTCGAAACTGACCAGGATCATTGAACAATTAGAAAAGAAGTAAAAATAACCGCGGGGGGCAACCCTCCCAAAAAAATATAGCTATGAGCAATGTAACAGAAGAACTAAACAAGCTATTA
>CAZAVR010000536.1:0-3172 GCA_964488435.1 uncultured Cytophagales bacterium
TGAGACCTACCATCAAGCGATATTCAAACCTACTCTCTTTTATCTGCTGGGCCCTCCTCTCTATCGAAGGAATGGCCCAGCAAATACCTGCTCTGCATAATCAAAAACCCCTGGTAGCAGGGGATAGGCTCCCTGCCCATACCGTGAAAGTAGTGGATCAGCAAGACATACGGCTCCACGATTTGAAAGGCAAGCTGGTGATCCTCGATTTCTGGAGTTTCAGTTGCAGCGCCTGTGTCGCCTCCTGGCCCAAGCTGCTTTCCCTGCAGGAGCAGTTCCCCGATCAACTCAAAATCATCCTTGTCAATGTAAAGGAAACACCTGAGCGCATTCGCCAGTTTGTCAAAAAAAGAAAAGACCTGACCGGCGTCGATATGACCTTACCCCTGGTCTACGGCGACACCCTGCTGAAAAATGCGTTTCCCTACTCCGGCCTGCCCCATGTAGTATGGATCGATCAGGACAGTAAGGTGGCTGCCATTAGCGCCGGAGGTGCTATCAATGCAAAAAATATTCAAATAGCAATAGACAAGAAGCCGCTTAAACTGGCACGTAAAATACGTAAAGACGAGCTTATTAAATCCGACTGGAGAAAACCACTTTTTGTTGATGGAAATGGAGGTGGCTTTAAAGATCGCCCAATATTATGGTACTCCCTTCTTACTAAAGGCGATGAACTCTTATGGCCATCTTTCGGATACAGGCGAAATGGAGTTATTGGGATAAATGGCGGCATAAAGGACCTGTACAAATTGGCTTATTCCAACCGTCCACACGCGCTCGGCGGTCTCACCCCACTTATGAACAATCGTGTTTCTCTACATGCCGCAGATAGCTCAAAATACCTATCAATAATAGGTGGCGAAAGACAACCCGACAATACGTATATCTATCAGTTGATTGGGCCTCCCCAAGCCACCACATCAAAACTCCAGAAAAGGTTCCAAGCTGACCTCAAGCTTAACTTCGGATTGGAGGTAAGGTGGGAAAAAGAAACCAGAATATGTTATGTGGTTGCTCGTTCTTCAGCTGATATCCCGGCGTATAAAACCGGGACCCGAAGTCACGCGGTTGGCTCTACCAAAGTAAATGTCAATAATCTTACTGTTGCTCAGTTCATCTCCCGGCTGGAAGATGTGTTAGGGAGCTATTATCATTCACCTTACCCTATTGTCGATGAAACAGGATACAAAGGCCTTCTTGGGCGCATTATGTTTGAAGGCGACATCGAAAACCCAGAAGAACTCAGCAAAAAGCTCGAACCCTTCGGTTTAAAAATAACCCGGGAGATGAGATCAATCGATGTTTTGCAGTTGAGGGAAACGGAGGAGTCGCTTTCGAAATTGAACTGAACAATATTTCAAATCTGTATCAAAATGAAGACTATAGTCAGACTTGCAACCTGTATTAGCATGGTTGCACTACTTATCCTTTCGGATGCTACAAATGGCTTTTCACAAACCAAGCAAACAGCCGCCGGAAGTAAGGCTTTATCTGTAGGAGATAAACTTCCTCCCCAACAGTTAACTATTGTTGATCAGAACGACCTTCAACTTGATTACAGTCAGGAAAAACTCATCATTCTCGATTTTTGGAATACCAGTTGCAGTGCCTGTGTAGATTCATGGCCCAAACTGTTAGCACTGCAAAAAGAATTTGGTGATAAAATACAAATCATCCTGGTAAATACCAGCCAAAGTCCAGAAGTGATTCGCAAGTTTATAGATAAAAGAAGAGCCCTGACAGGCGTGGATATGACTTTACCCATGGCCTACAACGCGCCCCAGCTCACCAAAGAAATGTTCCCATTTTCAGGATTGCCGCATGTGGTATGGATCGGAAAAAAGGGTAGTGTACTGGGAATAACAAGCGGAGAACATATTAATTCGAAAAACATCAGGGCATTGATAGATCAGAAACCGACCGATCTCCCAAAAAAAATAAACAACTCGGAGCTGATTTCATTCGACATTAAAAAGCCGCTCCACATAAACGGCAATGGAGGAGACCTGGCAGACGAACAGCTGATCGGGTATTCGTCATTGACGAAGGCAAATCTCTACCTCAGCCCAGCCCTTGGATATACCAAAAACACACCCGCAGTCATTGCAACGAGTGTAAGTATCCAAAACCTCTATCAGCTAGCCTACTCAAACAGATATCACTTTCTGGGCGACCTGACCTTAATACTCAACAACCGTATTTTATTGGAAGTAGAGGATAGTATAAAATACATTGCTCGGGAGAAGGGAGTGCGGCTACCAGAATATCTATACACCTATCAGTTTGTTGGTACAGGCCAACACTCTCCTCAGAAAATTCAGAAAAAATTTCAGTCAGACTTGCATTTCTACTTCGGATTACAGGCCACCTGGACTAAGCAAATGAGAATTTGTTATGTGTTGAGCAGATCTGATTCAGATCTCAGGGTATATGAGGAAGGGCCGGTAAGCTATGCAGTGAGTACCACAAGAATTAATGTGAATAAATTATCGGTAACTCAATTTATAGGTCGCCTGGAAGAGTCCTCCAGCAAATACCGGTACTCATCCTATCCTATTGTAGATGAAACGGGATACAAAGGAGAACTCGGCCGAATGTATTTTGAGGTCAATATTGAAAATATCACCCATTTCAACGAAAAGCTACGCCCGTTTGGTTTAAAACTAACTATAGAAGAGCGTCTGGTCGATATACTCGTTCTGAGTAAAAAATTAGAAACAAATTAAAATCTAAAACAGTATGAGACCTACCATCAAGCGATATTCAAACCTACTCTCTTTTATCTGCTGGGCCCTCCTCTCTATCGAAGGAATGGCCCAGCAAATACCTGCTCTGCATAATCAAAAACCCCTGGTAGCAGGGGATAGGCTCCCTGCCCATACCGTGAAAGTAGTGGATCAGCAAGACATACGGCTCCACGATTTGAAAGGCAAGCTGGTGATCCTCGATTTCTGGAGTTTCAGTTGCAGCGCCTGTGTCGCCTCCTGGCCCAAGCTGCTTTCCCTGCAGGAGCAGTTCCCCGATCAACTCAAAATCATCCTTGTCAATGTAAAGGAAACACCTGAGCGCATTCGCCAGTTTGTCAAAAAAAGAAAAGACCTGACCGGCGTCGATATGACCTTACCCCTGGTCTACGGCGACACCCTGCTGAAAAATGCGTTTCCCTACT
>CAZAVR010000537.1:0-3160 GCA_964488435.1 uncultured Cytophagales bacterium
GAATATCGGTGACATTGAGAACCGTGGTGTGGAATTCGAACTGAACTCTCAGAATACTACAGGGAAACTCAGATGGAATACTTCATTTAATTTCACCTGGAATCAAAACACAGTCAAGAGCATCGGTACCGGACAAAACCAGGTGATCAATACTCATAGCCGCGGAATGAGCTGGATACTGAAACCAGGTGAGCCTATGTTCTCCTATTTCGCCTACCGCCAGGCAGGGGTATTGCAAACGAGACAGGACCTGATCGATTATCCTATCATGCCCAGTCAGCGTATCGGGACGGTGCGGTATGAGGATGTCAACAAGGATGGCGTAATTACACCCGATGACCGCGTGATTCTGGGCAATTTTATGCCTAAAGTCTTCATGGGTCTCGTCAATGATTTCTCCTACAAGAATTTCGACCTCAGTATAGCCATGCAGTCTTCACACGGCGCCAAAATGTGGAACCTGGAAAACCTCTACTATCAGGGACCCACTGTATCGGCGTTTTACAAGCCGGCTATTGAAGGCCAGTGGTGGTCGGAGCAAGAGCCTGGTAACGGTAAAAACCCCGGCACTTCCCTTGCTTCTCTGGAGTTCATCAGCAATAGTGATTACTACCTGGAAGATGCTTCCTTCGTTGCAGTGAGGAATATCAACCTAGGCTATACGCTCCCTTCCTCCTTAACCAGAAGAGCGAAAATCGACAAGCTCAGATTCTACCTTTCGGTGAGCAATGCTTTTATGTTTACAGCGAAAGAATTCACGGGATACAACCCCGAAGGCTTTACTTCTGCCGGACTTAGCGGAATCGGAAGTATGCCTGGCCACAATGACGGGACGGAACCGATCAACCGGGTATTTGTTCTGGGGCTCAACCTCAATTTTTAGATCTTAAAAAGTCGAAAAGCATGAATATTAAAAACTATATCAAAACCGGAACACTGGGCATCCTGATGCTGGGTGCTGTTTCCTGCGATGTCGTCAACCTGGATCCTATATCCACGCTGACGGAAGCCAACTTTTATAAAACTGCCGACGATATGAACCGGGCCGTGATTGGTATATACAGCAGATACCAGGCCCGACTGCCCCGGGACTGGGCCATGTTCGAAATGCCCACCGAGTCGCTCTATATGTCGGCGTATCGCTTCATCGGGGGGCTGGAAGCTGTGAATACACTCAACTTTGAGCCACAGAACGACATCTTCAAAGGCTTTTGGCAGAATACCTATAACATCATATTCCGGGCTAACGCGGTGCTGGATAAAATCGACACGCCTACCAATTATACCGGTACTCAGAAGAATCAGTATGAAGGTGAAGCAAGGTTTATGAGAGCTTTGTCCTATTTTGAACTGGTGAGGTCTTTTGGCGGTGTGCCCAAAATTGACAGGGTCATATCGGTACAAGAATCAAGGGCGACCGGCCGCGCGACAGAGCAGGAAATTTATGACTTTATCATTGCCGATCTTAAAACAGCCATAGAGAAACTGCCTGTTCAGTCGGGAACTGTTTATGGAAGAGCAAGCAAAGGAGCCGCCGTTGCCTTGCTGGGCAAGGTATATATCTACCGCAAAGAATGGGCCAATGCCTACAACTACCTGAACCAGGTGGACCAGTACGGATATGGGCTTGTGGATGATTACAAAACCCTTTGGCAGATCCAGTTCGAAGATAACAAGGAAGCTATCTTTGCGATCAAATACCTGGAAGCTACCAATGGGCAACGTTTGTCAGTGGATTTTCTTCCCTACTTCGGCGTGGAGGGAGTTTCCAATTCGGCCGGTGGCGAGGTGGCCTTGCCGGGCTGGTCCCTGCACAAGAAATTCCTCACCACGGACTCTCGCAAAAGCGCAACCATCACCGAGTACTGGCGTAACCCCGGAAGCACCACTGCTCTGGAATGGCGGCCTTTTATCAGCAAGTTCATGGCACCGAACGCCAATGTAGCCGGACTCGACATCCCCGTAATCCGCTATGCCGACGTGGTATTGCTAAAATCAGAAGCCTTGTATAACCTTGATCGGAAGGACGAAGCACTGGTGGAGTTGAACAAAGTGAGGGCAAGGGCTTTCAAAGGCACTTCCCAAAACTACACGATGGCTGACATCAGCACTCCTGAAAAGTACCTGGATGTACTTTTACTGGAAAGGCAGCTGGAATTTGCCCTCGAAAATCAACGTTGGTTTGACCTTGTACGCACTGACCGCTTTATGACGGCACTTGCACAGGTAGAATGGGGCTATAACCCTGTAACCGGAACCGCACAGGTGGTCCCTCAAACGCCCAAGCCATTCTTCAAGCTTTTCCCGATACCTCAGCACGAAATAGACCAGGCGAATCCCGGGGTGCTCAAGCAGAACGAAGGCTACAGTAACTAATAATAGTCAAACACGAACATCACAAAAAATCCCTTGGCCGTCCTGGTCAGGGGATTTTTTAATAATGACAATGCAAAACCAAATATTCTTCTAATTACAAATGCCCGATGAACGATATACCATATTATCTAAACAAAAACTATCACTTCTGATACTCTCTAAAAACAAATCGAACCGCTAGAAAAATATTATTTGGTTACAAGAAAAGCGGCTAACCCGAAAGAGCCAGCCGCTGTAATATTCTATGATCTGCCTGTCAATTGGTCAGCTCTTCCTCCCTGTTTTTCACAGTGATGTTCAACTGCTCGCTTGATCCGTCATGATCTGCTATAAGCACATCTCCTTCTTTCAGATCTCCTTTGAGGATCTCCTCGGCGATGGGATCTTCCAGGTATTTCTGTATCGCTCTGTTCAGCGGCCGGGCACCATATTGGGGATCGTAGCCTTTTTCTGAAAGGAAATCCTTGGCGGAAAGCGTGAGTTCAATTTCATAACCCAACCCTTTCACGCGACCAAACAATTTGCCCAGAGAGATATCGATGATCTGATGCAAGTCCTCACGCTGCAGCGAGTTGAATACGATCACATCATCCAGACGGTTGAGAAACTCCGGAGAGAAAGCTTTGCGCAACGCACTCTGAATCGTCGTCCGCATGATCTCGTCCTGGCTTTCAACCTTCGCTTTGGTGGCAAACCCGATACCCGCTCCAAAATCCTTCAGATCTCTGGCACCGATATTCGAAGTCATGATGATGATGGTGTTACGAAAATCAACCCTTCTGCC
>CAZAVR010000538.1:0-3157 GCA_964488435.1 uncultured Cytophagales bacterium
ACCGCAGGTGAGATCATCGAAAACCCGATCCTTTCTAACTTTAAAGAGGGTCTCGATGTACTTGAGTACTTTATTTCTACGCACGGTGCGCGTAAAGGTCTTGCCGATACCGCTTTGAAAACAGCGGATGCAGGTTACCTGACCCGTCGTCTTCATGATGTTGCGCAGGACGTGGTTGTTTCTGAAGTGGATTGTGAGACCCTGCGCGGCATTCAGATCTCGGCACTGAAAGACAATGAGGACATCGTTGAACCGTTGTCTGAGCGTATCCTGGGACGTGTAAGTGTTCACGACATCTTTGATCCCCTTTCGAAAGAGCTTATTGTTGCTTCGGGAGGTGAAATAACAGAGGAAATCGCGAATTATATTGACGAAACCAGCATAGATACCGTTGAGATACGTTCCGTACTTACCTGCGAAACACGCAACGGGGTTTGTGCCAAGTGTTACGGCAGAAGTCTGGCGTCCGGCCGTATGGTCGACATTGGGGAAGCCGTAGGTGTTATTGCGTCTCAATCCATCGGTGAACCGGGCACACAGCTTACGCTTCGTACGTTCCACGTAGGGGGTACTGCTTCTAACATCGCTGTAGATGCCAATATCAAGGCAAAATTCGAAGGAGTGATCCAGTTTGAGGATCTGCGTCTTGTTAAATCCGTGAATGCGGAAGGTGAAGACCTTACTATTGTTATGGGACGCTCAGGAGAGGTGAAAATCATACACCCTGAGACCAAACAACTCCTTATATCCAACAACGTTCCTTACGGAGCCAACCTGCTTGTTAAAGAAGGTCAGACAGTTGCTAAAGGACAGGAACTCTGTACCTGGGACCCTTACAACGCCTTGATTCTTTCCGAATTTGACGGAAAAGCTTCCTTTGATGCTATTGAAGAAGGTATTACCTATCGCGAAGAATTCGATGAGCAGACTGGCTTCCAGGAAGCAGTAATTATTGAAACCCGCGACAAGGCCAAAAACCCTGCGATCGTGGTTTCAGGTAAGAGTCCGTTGCTGAAAGATCAAACAGAAAAATCATACAACCTCCCGGTAGGTTCACGTTTGGTAGTGAAAAACGGAGCAAGTGTGAAAGCAGGTCAGCCACTGGCCAAAATACCTCGTGTAGTCGGAAAAACCCGGGATATTACGGGAGGTCTGCCGCGTGTAACCGAGCTTTTTGAAGCGCGTAACCCTTCTAACCCGGCAACTGTCTCTGAAATAGACGGTGTAGTATCCTACGGTGGTGTGAAGAGAGGTAACCGCGAGATCATCATCGAATCAAGAGATGGCGTGCAACGTCGCTACATGGTAGCTCTGTCGAAACACATCCTTGTTCAGGACGGTGATTTCATCAAAGCGGGCAGCCCTCTGTCTGACGGTGCTATCACGCCGGCAGACATTCTCTCTATCAAAGGGCCGACCGCCGTCCAGGAATATCTTGTAAATGAAATTCAGGAAGTTTACCGTCTCCAGGGCGTAAAAATCAATGACAAGCATATCGAAAGTATCGTACGTCAGATGATGCAGAAAGTGGAAATCATTGATGCGGGTGATACCAACTTTCTCGAAATGCAACCTATAGACCGTTGGGTGTGTTCCGTGAAGAGAACGATAAGATTCTCGACATGAAAGTCGTGGAAGATTCCGGAGAATCGGAAAACCTGAAACCAGGGATGATTGTCTCCGTCCGCAGGTTGAGAGATGAGAACTCCAGTCTCAAGCGTAGGGATCTTAAACTGGTAACTGCGCGTGATGCCCAGGCCGCCGTAGCAAGACCCACATTGATGGGAATTACGCAGGCTTCATTGGGTACGGAAAGCTTTATGTCGGCGGCTTCCTTCCAGGAGACGACCAAAGTCCTCAGCGAAGCAGCCGTACGTGGTAAGCGTGACGATCTTCAGGGACTAAAAGAGAATATCATCGTTGGTCACCTGATATCCGCCGGTACAGGGATACGTAAATACGTAAACATGTCTATCGGATCTAAAGAGGAATACGATACACTTGTGGAATCAAGAGAAAAAGCCAAGAACAAAAAGCGTGAGATGGCTGGTTAAGCCCCCTCATGTGTACGAAAAAAGCCGGCCTGATTTTGGCTGGCTTTTTTTTGACATTTTTTGTTAAATTGTGCCCTTTAAGCACCTAACAATCCCAATATAATGGAACACAACAATCCGGATCTGGAACAACAGATTAACGTAGAAATATCAGAAGAAATGGCAGAAGGTGTTTATTCAAACCTTGCTATGATTGCGCACTCCAACAGTGAATTTGTGCTCGACTTCATACGTCTGATGCCTGGCGTACCCAAAGCAAAAGTAAAAGCAAGGATCATCGTAACACCGGAACACGCCAAACGGCTCGTGTTGGCTTTGAAAGACAACATCCGGAAATTTGAAGAAATGTACGGCCCCATTCCTCAACCCTCAAATGAGAATCCCAATTTTAATATTCCTACTACATTTGGAGGACCTGGCGGAGAGGCCTGATCATAAAACCTGTTTGCATTAAGTGTTTGGATGTCTTCTCTTGGCGAAAGGCGAGCGGGGCCACTCCAAACATATTACCGCCAATACAAACAGCAGAGAGATGGCCAGCTTCAACACCATTTCCCCCAGCTCGTTGGAAAAATTAATAACCGGGACTAACCACACGAATGTCCCACCGGCCATTATATAGGCAAGAGCGGATCGCAGGTCGTAGGGAACCGGATAATATTTCTGCCCGAAAATATAGCTGAAAATGGTCATTACGAAACCGGACAAGGCAAAAGCTATACCGCAGCCCAGATATCCGATACGCGGCACAAGCACCAGATTGAGAACGATTGTCACCGACACACCAAGCAGCGTAATATAGGTCCCGTACGCTGTACGGTCGGTAAGTTTAAACCAGGTAGACAAATTGTAATAGATCCCCAAAAAAAAGGAAACCAAGCAGCAACCAGGGAATGACAGGAAGTCCCTCGTGGTAGATTTCCTTCCTCAAAAAAACAAAAGCCAACACATCCAGGTTTACGCTTATACCCACCCACATCACTACACAAACAATAATAAACCATCTCATAAGACGGGCAAAAACCTCAGGGGCATTTCTGTCTTCTGCCTTCGGATTTCAGAGAGAAGATGCTTGATGTCGAGCTACAGACAGAGGAAGGGTG
>CAZAVR010000539.1:0-3145 GCA_964488435.1 uncultured Cytophagales bacterium
ACCATAACACCAACTTATGCTATGTAGCGAAAGTAAGGTGAGTCCTAAGATTTGAAACAGAATATTCATGTCCCAAAAGTAAGTTCGGAGATGGGACCGGGTTGTTCCAATAGTCCCGAAAGAGGTTATTTCTGTCCTGAATGCGGGCTGAAACTTTTGCTGGGTGGCGTATTATGCCAAAGGATTTGCCTGATTTTTTAATTTTGTTACATACTCCGAAGGCGAAACCCCGTACTGTTTGATGAAGCTCTTGGAGAAATAGGAGGGGGTGTTAAATCCTACTTCGTAAGCAATCTGGTTGATATTTAGCCGTCCCTCCTGCAGTAGTTTTAAACCTTTCTTTAGCCGGATAGATTTGATAAAATCGTGTACGCCCTGGCCTGTCAGTGATTTGAACTTGGCATAGAGTACGGTTCTACTCAGATTAGTAAGTTCGCCGATTTTCTTATTGTCCAGATCGGGGTCGGCCAGGTTTTCTTCAATATAGCTAACAATTTTATCCAGAAACTCCTTGTCAAGTTGGTTTGCGACCAGGTCTGAGGGGTAAAGGTCGTCTGACTGGACAAACTTCTGACGAATGATCTCCTGGTTTCGGATGAAATTATATACAACCTGAAACAGCAAATGCTGTTTTACCGGTTTCATGAGGTAGCTGTCTGCGCCGGCTTCGTAGCCCGATAACAGGCTTTCCTCGTTGGTCTGACTGGTAAGCAGTATCACCGGGATGTGGCTGGTATGCGCGTCGCTTTTGATGATCTGACAGAATTCCAGTCCATTCATCACCGGCATAATCATATCGGAAATAATTACATCGGGTTGCGAGCCAGCCGCTACTTTAACCGCTTCCGCGCCATTTTCAGCTTCAGAAACATCAAATATATCCGAAAGTAACAGGCGCAGAAACGCTCTGATTTCAGGATTATCATCAACAATCAGCACTTTTTTTCCTTGCAGCGCTTCCAGTTTTTCAGGGGATAAGGTTTCTGCCACTGCGATTTCGGGTTCCGGTGGTGATGCGACGGAGGACGGGTTCTTTGCGGGTTTGATTGAACTGGTTTTTGATTGGGGAAGAACAACGGTAAAGGTAGTTCCCTGATCGGGCGTACTCTCCACCGAAATAGATCCTTTATTGGCTTCAATAAATTCTTTCACAATAACCAGGCCGAGCCCCGTACCGGTCTCTCCCTCAGTGCCTGTGGTAACACTTTGCCGCTGAATATCGAATAAGCTCAGTGCCTGTTCCTGGCTCATGCCGATACCTGTGTCGATGAATGAGAGGATGATCTGACCGTTGTTTTCTTTAGATTCGACGGTGATTGCTCCGTTTATCGGGGTGAATTTGATGCTATTGCTCAGGAGGTTACGTAAAACCGTGTCAATCATTTGTATATCCGCAAAAACACGGTGATTCGGATCAACATTGTGCGCAAACTGGATGTTTTTTCCCTTCATCTGCTGCTCCAGAAGTGCCTCGTTTTTGGTGAGCAATTCATGAAGATTGAGGTCTTCAGGTAAGTAAGATATATTTTGGGTTTGTGTGCGGGCCCAGTCGAGGAGATTAATAAGCAGGCTTTGGATAGAATTAGAGCTTTTGTTGATATCACTGATGTAGCTGAAGATTTCGTCGCTGCTAAGCTGCGGGAATTTAATCTTCAACAGATCCGAAATGCCCGAGAGTGCGGCAACCGGGTTTTTGAGGTCATGGGCAAGAATAGAAAAAAAGCGATCTTTGGTATGGTTACTGATTTCCAGGTCTTCGTTGGCTTCTTTTAGTTCGCGGGTTCGTGCGGCAACTACTTCTTCCAGTTGTTTGTTTCGTTGTTCGATAGAAGCAACACGCTGATAGAATAGGATAAGGATGATGCCTACAATACTTACCAGGATCAGCAACCGGAACCACCAGGTTTTCCAGAAAGGTGGTGTCACAATGAGCTTTACTTCCGCCGTTTGGGTGGAGAGCTCGCCGTTGTTGGCGATGGTTTTTACTTTCAGGATGTATTCGCCTGCATCGAGGTTGGTATAGGTTACGTTGTTTTTTGAGCCGATCCTGCTCCATTGTTTGTCAAATCCCTCCAGCATGTACGCATATTGAACCTTCTCATTATTGATATAATTCAACGCCGCAAATTCGAACGTGATGACCGATTCTGCGTAGGATAGTACTATTTCTTTAACAGTGTTGATACTCTCTTTCAACGGTGAGCCGTTCGCAGCCACCGGTACTTCATTGTTAAAGATCTGGAAACTGGTGAAAACGATAGGGGGCTCATTGCTGGCGGTTTGTGTGTCTTTCGGAGAAAATTCATTGAACCCGTTGAAGCCGCCAAGATATATTTTGCCGTTCCGGCTCAGGCAACGCCCACTTTTGAATTCGTTTCCCTGCAGACCGTCCGTGGGTGCGAAATTTTCAAAGGTATTTTTGTTCAGGCTGTATTTGGAAATTCCTTTGGTGGTGCTAATCCACAGATTACCTGCTCCGTCGGATAGAATCCCTGATATTACATCATTGGGTAGCCCGTTCCGGGTATACCATTGCGTTATTTCGCCCGTTTGGGGATTGAGCCTGTTCATTCCGTAATTGGTTCCCAGCCACAGATCTCCTTTGGGGTCTTCCCATATTGAGGTAACACTATTGTTACTCAGGCTATTCGGATCGTCGGAGTGTTTGTAAGACCGGAATTTTCCGGTAGCCTTATCCATGATAGAGAGTCCGGCCCCATCTGTTCCAATGAGCAGGTTGCCGGAGCGGCTTTCTTCGATGGTCAGGATATAATTTCCGCTCAGGCTGTTCGGATTTTTTGGGTCATTTACAAAGTGGGTGAACGTATGATCAGAAGGATTGTAACGATCCAGTCCGCCGCCGTAGGTACCCACCCAAACCTGCTGCCGGCTGTCGTTGAATATGTAAAAAGCGTAGTTGTTACTCAAGCTTTGCGGATTGGCCGGGTCATTGACGTAATGTCGGTATGAATTTTTATCCGGGTTAAAGACGGTAATTCCTTCTCCCCAGGTGCCCACCCACAAGTCGCGATTTTTGTCTTCTGCCACGGTCAGTACGTAATCGCCGGATATACTCTTCTGATTGTTTTTGAGGTGTTTGTAATTTTTAAATTCATTTCGGGAGCGGTCAAAGCGGTCGAGTCCT
>CAZAVR010000540.1:0-3142 GCA_964488435.1 uncultured Cytophagales bacterium
TACTCACCTCAGCCTTTCTATGGGCTTATGCGATCTCCAGCCCCATAGCCGGTTTTATCGCTGATCGATTTAAACGAAACATAGTCATTATTGTTTGTCTGTTTGCCTGGTCCCTGGTCACCTGGGGAACCGCTTATGCTACCTCTTTCGAGGAACTGTTATTCACCCGCATACTAATGGGAATGAGCGAGGCCTGCTATATTCCCGCTGCTCTTGCCCTGATATCAGACTATCACCCCGGGCCAACCCGGTCCTTCGCTACGGGTCTCCACATGGCCGGGATCATGGCAGGACAGGGACTAAGCTTCCTGGGAAGTTCCATGGCCGAAACCCACGACTGGGGTTTCTCCTTCCAGGTATTCGGAGTCATAGGCATTGCTTATGCGGTATTGCTACTTCCACTGTTACGCGAAGCCCCGCTAAACAGGGAAAATCCGACAGCAGAAATGGCTCCGTCGGAGAGTATCCGTTTTAGCGATGCCATTGCTCATCTGGTAAAAAACAAATTCTATCTGATGGTGCTTATTTACTGGGGAATTCTTGGACTGAGCTGGGTGGTAATTGGATGGCTCCCTACTTTTTATGCCGAAAAATTCAATCTGCAACAGTCTACGGCCAGTCTGTATGCCACCGCTTACCTGAACACTGCCACCTTTATCGGCGTACTGACAGGAGGCGCACTCGCCGACTATTTCAGCAGATCAAATATCCGTGGACGTATTCTGGTTCCCTTTTTTGGTCTCTGTATAGCTGCACCAGCCATTTTTATGGCAGGCAGTACCAGCGTGCTGCCCATTGCCATCATCGGTTTCATGACCTACGCCTTCATGCTTACCTTCAACGATTCAAACATGATGCCCATCCTCGGAATGGTGCTCGACCCGCGCTACCGTGCCACGGGGTACGGAATCCTGAATATGCTGAGCTGCATGGTGGGAGGTGCGGGCGTTTATATAAGCGGTTTGCTTCTTGACGCAGAAGTAAATTTCGACACTATTTTTCAGCTGGTTGCGCTTATCATAGGAGGCAACGCCATACTGCTCTTTTTTATCAAACCTAAATCACAAACCACGAATGCCTGAATAATATGAACCATACTCAACACGCCACCGGAATAATTTACCGCAACCCGATCCCGCATGTTTTCAGCAAACATGCTTACTTTCCATCTGTAGTCGAAATGGACAACGGAGAGTTACTGGCTTCATTTACAATCGGCGAAAGCTTTGAGGCAGCTAATCTCAATACCTATCTTTCCAGATCATCCGATGGAGGCCAAACCTGGTCTGAGCCCGTGGCTCCTTTGCCGTCACAACCGCACTTGCTGCTCTCGAACTCGGCGCGCATTACCGCCTTCCCGGGCGGCGAACTGGTCATGGTGGTTGTCCAACACCATCGTAAAGATCATTACGGAGAGGGTCTCGCCAATCCTGAAAACATAGGGTTTGTTCCTACAGACACGCTCATTGTAAAGTCCCAGGACTACGGCCACACCTGGGGACAGCCCGAACTCATTACTCCTCCGCTTGTCGGCCCTTCTTTCGAACTCTGTAGCAGGATTGTGGAACTGAAAGACGGCCGCTGGCTTTGGTCAACCTCCACCTGGCGCGGATGGGATGGCTATTGTCCCAACGGTATGAGAATGGTCGCATGGGTCTCTCACAACCGTGGTAAAACCTGGCCGGAATATGCGGATGTGATGAATAGTGAGGAAAGCAACCTCATATTTTGGGAGAGTAAAATTATGGAACTCCAAAACAATACACTTCTGGCTGTTGCATGGGTGTATGATGAAAAGAACGATGTAGATCTGCCCAACCACTACACCCTCAGTCACGACGGAGGAAAAACCTGGAAACAACCTCAGTCAACCGGCATACAGGGACAGACCATGGCGATTGCGAAGCTTCCTGATCAGCGACTGCTGACGGTATATCGCCGCAAAGACAAACCCGGCCTATGGGCTAACATTTTTGGCATCGAAAATGACAGATGGACTAATGAGCAAGAATTACCACTATGGGGTGTATCCAATCAGGATCTCCTGCAGAAATCCGATAACATGGTACAGGATTTTAACGAGCTTAAATTCGGTGCGCCAGACATCACGGTATGTGCCGACAATTCCATCCTCGTCTCCTTTTGGTGTTATGAAAAATTGGTATCCAATATCCGTTGGATAAGACTCGGTTTATAAACACTCAAATACGAATAAGACCGTGACCGATTTAAAATTTCATCGGCAGTCCCTGTTTATTACGGCCGCAATCCCGATATGGCATGCGAACATTGACAATAAAATCATTCAAATGCTCAAATAAACAGAGTCGTTCCATCCCATTTCAGGATGATGAATATATTGGTTATATTGGAAACCGGTTCAATCCTATCATCCAGAATATCCCTGCTGTGCAACAAACACTTGCCCTGTTGTCTTTGCTCCTTTTTCTCCTCGTCGCGAGGCCGGAAGTAGCTTTTTCAAAAACCGCCGGGAGCTCTGGCAATCACCTTGACACCAGAAAACCGGGATGGAAAGCAGGCCTGGCGCGCGCAAAGATCACTCCCGTCACGGACGTTTGGCTTGCGGGATACGATTACAAACGATCGGCCGAAGGTAAGCTGCATGACCTGTGGGCAAAGATTCTCGTTCTGGAAGACCCGGATGGCGAAAGATCTGTACTGATTTCCACGGACCATCAGGGAATGTCAAAAACTGTGTATCAAAGGCTTTACAAAAGGATTCATACGCGTTTTGGCTTCAACCAGGCCAATGTGATGCTGACCTTCTCACACAACCATTCAGGGCCCTGTCTCGAAGAAGACTTACAGGACTACTATCCCAGCGACGAACACCAGCGCAAACTTGTCTACGAATACGGACTATGGATGGAAGGCGAAATCATCAAAGCTATGGATAGCGCGCTGAAAAATCTTCAGCCTGCACAACTTCACAAAGGAGAAGGGCATTGTACATTTGCCGTTAACCGAAGGGAAAATAAGGAAGAGGAAGTACCCGGGTTGATGGCTTCCGGCCAGGCACTCAAGGGTGCTGTAGATCACAGTGTCCCGGTCCTGAGCATAAGAGATAGTAAAGGTAAACTCACGGGTGTTTTGTTTGGCTATGCATGTCACCCTACCACAC
>CAZAVR010000541.1:0-2404 GCA_964488435.1 uncultured Cytophagales bacterium
TTTGGTGATTTAAGAATTCTTGGATACTGCATGCCCTTGTCTTTACAACTTTCTTAATATAAAAGCTCCCCCGGCAAGCGACTACCCGGAAACAGATCACAGTATCGGATTTAATTTACACGCTGCCCCAGAATTCTATAAGGGCAGGGTCTTCCAAATCAAAGATAAAATTGAAAAAGGTACAACAGGATTAAGTATGCGCAAATCCAATTTATCTGAATATCGTAAAAATGCAATATTTAGTCGGAATTCCGGATGATAAAAAACAGCATGGTCAGGAAAGAGCCCGCGAATACTGAATCTGAAGCCATATCTTCCAGCGGTTCAGCCGCGAGACCTCGTATTCGCAATCGGTACAATTACTGAACTGCTTGTATAAATCATTGGCTTTGCTCAGGCTGCCGCTCTTCAGATACGCCACGACAAGATGCCATTCTGCTGCTTCCCTGAAATACGAACGAAGATCTTCTTCTTTCAGCACCTGCTCGAAATCCTTCACCGCCGAAGCATATTGTCCTTCCGCTATATGAGCCTGCCCGGCAAAAAAGCGATCGAACACCAGCTTACGATCCGCGCGCATCACACTCTCATCCTCTCCCCTGATCACAGTGAAATCGTTTTCCGAATCCGGGAAGACAGGCATGCTTGTAACAAGAAAAGACAACCCAATCATGACCGCCAGACATGCCGCTGCCGTGTATTTAACGATTTTCCTGAAAAATACTTCTCTTTTTTCCTGTCTCTGAAAAGCCCTTATCTGCCCCCTCAGCCGTTCTTCCTGGAAAATTTTTTCCAAAAGATTCCTGGCGCAAACCTGCTCTTCAAGCTGCGCAGCCAGACCATAGTCTTCCAGGACAGCCGCTTCAAAATGCGTCAATTCCTGGCTTTCCATTTCACCGGAAATGTACCGGTCGATCCAGTCGGTAATTTCTTCAGGGTTCTGAGGTCGTTTCATATAGTTTGCGTACTCTGGTTATAATTAAAACTCAAATAGTTCCTAGATAT
Organism: uncultured Cytophagales bacterium; assembly: GCA_964488435.1. Taxonomy (GTDB): domain Bacteria; phylum Bacteroidota; class Bacteroidia; order Cytophagales; family Spirosomataceae; genus JBEBSO01. The sequence continues at coordinate 1,006 of CAZAVR010000541.1, forward strand.
CTTTTGATCAGCCTCCTGAGCTTGAGCATTGTCCGGTGCTTCAGCATCTTCGCGGCATCTACACTTTTAATTTCCAATAAATTAGCAATCTGCTCCAATGACATTTTCTTATCATAGTATTGCTTTAGCAGCTCCTGCTCTAAAGGGCTTAGTTTCGAAAAAATGGCCCAGAAAGCATTTGTCTCTTCCGAATCTTCAAAAATCCCCGAAGGATCCCGGTCCGTCCCCTCATTCCTTACATGATACTCGGCAACCCTTCTTACGTCAGCATTCCTGCGGCTCAGAATAGTGATCCACTGGTTCATCGCCATCCGATAGATGTACGTAGACAGCCTCACCTCTTCCTTATAAATGAATTTCCCCGAAAGTAACTGAGCTCTGAACATCAGTAATACTTCCTGCACCAAATCCTCGGCATCCTGTACATTCCCTCCATTTGAGCAGACGATCTGGGTGATCATCTGGCTGCAGGATTTGTACAATTGCTTTAGCGACCCGCTTACCAGGCGTTCATCTTCCGACAGCATGCCTTTCACGATATCGCTGTCCGAAAAACTATTCATATAAACCTAAAGAGCTCTCTATGACTATTAATATGTTCTGACGTGCGTGAAGTAACGGTTTTCCCGAAAAAAAATCGGTTTGATAAAAAAAAATTCCGTCATGGTAACTTTTTTTAAAAAAACTGCCACTTAATGCTATAAAAGGTCTAAACAAAAATTCCTCAGTTATGAAAAAGATTCTGTTAGTCGCTGCCACTTTATTTCTCTTAAACGCCTGTAATCAGCAAAACATCGACCCTGCAGCAGATACGCTGTCCAAGCCGCCGAAAACTACCTGCGGAGGCGCTGACTGTGCCGAAGATCGTACATAGAGCCGGTAAAGTTAACAACTAACCTGGTCTGGTCTCAGGACAGGCTTCAAATATTTCAGACAATAACATTCAAAATATCAAACATTATCATGAAAAAGCTTCTTTTACTCGTCGGTACCCTGTTTTTACTCAACGCCTGCAACCAACAGGACATCACTCCGGACACTGATTCGCTTTCTAAACCCCCTAAAACTACCTGCGGAGGCGCCGATTGTGCCGAAGACAGGACCTAGAAAATCCACCGATTTAATTCATTTACCAGCCTCCAAGCTGCTCTCTCAGACATTCAAAACATTAAAGATAAAAAATCATGAAAAAAATATTTTTTCTAATCGGAACGGCACTTCTGCTCAACGCCTGCAGCCAACAGGACATCACCCCTGACACTGATTCGCTTTCTAAACCCCCTAAAACTACCTGCGGAGGCGCTGACTGTGCAGAAGACAGGACATAGAAAATCCCCCGAATATTTCATTTACCAGCCTCCAAGCTGCTCTCTCAGACATTCAAAACATTAAAGATAAA
>CAZAVR010000541.1:2504-3141 GCA_964488435.1 uncultured Cytophagales bacterium
AAACCCCCTAAAACTACCTGCGGAGGCGCTGACTGTGCAGAAGACAGGACATAGAGGCTGTTTTTATCATATTTCCAACCACCATCACCAGGAAAACTATCATGAAAAAGATATTGTTTTTAATCGGAACTGCACTTTTGCTTAACGCCTGCGGTCAACAGGATATCAACCCGGACACCGATTCGCTGTCCAAACCGCCTAAAACCACCTGCGGAGGCGCCGATTGCGCAGAAGACAGGACATAGGCCGGGAGAAAGAATAAATAAACGGGAGAAAGAATAAAATAAAAAGGCCGCTTCAGAAGTGGTAAGCCATCTGGGATCTCCTTTTCCATACCAGGAAACCTGCCCCCAGAAGGAGCAGCGAGGTAACGAAATACCAATTCCTGATCAGGATGTTCTCTTCCCGGTATACGGGCGAGTGATTCCCCAACAGGCTGATGTTCGCCCAGAAATACGGATGGTCATATTTGCCGTATTTCCCGTTTGTCCGGAGATCACGGCGGGCCTTTTGCACCGCCTCGTCCAGTGAAAGCCCTTTTTCGATATATTTTGTTATGCTCACGGTGAGAAAGCTTATCGTATTTTCATTTGCCTCCCAGGTTGTCGTAATAAGCGACGGGCAGCCCGCCTGGGCA
>CAZAVR010000542.1:0-3132 GCA_964488435.1 uncultured Cytophagales bacterium
AGTTAAAAAAATGAAAATCCGCTGGGAATCTGGCGATTGTATAATAACGAATGGCGTAAATAATCTGCTTATGGCTCCGGTAGCAACCACTGATAAACCAAAGGAAATCGTGCTTATTACCGGGGCCGGCGGAATGATCGCAAAGGCGCTCACCGAAAGGTTAAGCAAAAAAGACTACAGGCTCCGCTTTCTGAGCAGAGAAAAATCCAGCCCGGACCACTATACATGGAACTACAAGACCGGATTTCTTGAAGACGGCGCGCTGGACGGAGTTACACATATTGTACATCTGTCCGGAGCGGGTATAGCTGACGGCAGATGGACAGAGTCACGAAAAAAAGAAATCCTGGACAGTAGGGTGGCCAGTGCAGCCCTACTCTACGAAAAACTCGCCGCATCATCCTCTCCTACACTTCGAACGTTTATTTCCGCTTCCGCCACAGGATACTACGGCTACGGTCCGGAAGAGGTAATCTTTGATGAAACATCGCCACCCGGCAGTGATTTCCTTTCCGGTGTTTGCCTGGCCTGGGAAGCCGCGGCCGATCGTTTCTCTTTTTTACCCGGAACACGGGTGCTAAAACTGAGGTTTGGCATCATACTTTCAAAAAAAGGCGGTGCATTATCTCAAATCAGCCTTCCCGTGAGGTATGGCTTGGGAGCGCCATTAGGAAAAGGCTCCCAGTGGATTCCCTGGATTCACATTGCAGACCTCTGCACCATTTTAGAAGACGGAATCACGAATACGGCATTGACGGGCGTCTATAATGCGGTAGCACCGGAAAGTGTCACCAATGAACAGCTGACACAAAAACTGGCTTCTGTATTAAAAAGGCCACTTCTTTTGCCAAAAGTACCTTCCTTTATACTAAGAACCTTCCTGAGAGAAAGAGCTGACTTACTGCTGAAAGGTAATCGGGTAAATCCTTTGAGGCTGCAAAAATTGAGATTTAACTTTCAATTCCCCACAATAGACCAGGCCCTCTGGAATATTTATGGCCCCTTCAATTAATTGGCCGGTTTTTCATTGAGAAGAGAATCCAGAAAGATGGTGTCCAAAGGCGGAACCGCTCCCGGCAAAGCTCGTTCAAGTTGCTTGGGCTTATTCCACGGCGCCGTGGTACGTCTGGCCATGTCTATAGCAAGTCCTATAACGGCCAATACGAACACTATAAAAACGATGATAAAAAGCTTTCGGTTTCTTGCTGGTGAAGACATTACTCAGGCTTTAAATACTCTTTCATCACACCGGTATTGCCGGAGATCTCTGCCCAGGACAAGCCATCAAACTCGATAATCACCACACTGCCTTTATCCATCGACCCTATATACGACTTGGTAAGGTATTCTCCGAAATAGGAAATATCAGGATTATGCCCTACCATAAAAAGCATCCGGCAATCTTCCGGCGTACCTGCCAGCTCAGCGAGGTACATCCTCGGCCCTCCGTCAAACATGTTCTCATTGCTGACAATCAACTCGACATCAAATGAAAGCTGTTCAGCAAAAATCTTGGCGGTCTGAAAAGTTCTCAATGCTGCGCTGCAAACGATTCTGTCGGGTATCAGCTTCCGGGACGCAAGCTTTGCTCCCATTCGCGCTGCCTCCATGATTCCGTCGCTTGTAAGCTCTCTGTCAAAATCCCGGAACATCGGCGCTCCGTTTTCTGCAGTTGCATGTCTGATCAGGTAGAGGTGTTTTTTCATAGAACTACTTTTTATGCAAAAGTAGCCTATTTTGAATATTCTGAAACGGGATCGGCCAAATAGATGACGTAATTTTTAAATGCCCGTGGAGCCATTCATATATTTTCTAAACCGCTGACCATTTATTTGGCCGGCATGGGAATTTAAGGTATTAAAATTTGTTAATTTGTCGAAGGTTAGCAAATTCCAAATCAATCATTGCTTCCATAAAAATGCTATGTTACAGTTTCTGAAATACGTATTGGCCACAATGGTCGGCCTTGCCCTGTTTTTCTTCGTGTCTTTGTTCGTCATCGCAGGCATTGGCGCTGCTTTTTCCGGCTCGGACACAGCGGTCATCAATAGTAACTCTGTCCTAAAGCTGGACCTCAACAGCCCGGTAAAAGAAGTGGGAGAGGAAAATCCGTTTGCGGAAATCGGAGGACCCTTTGGCGGTGAAAGCATCACCGGTCTGAAAGATATCAAAAGCGCAATAGGCGTGGCCAAAACCAATGATAATATCAAGGGTATTTACCTTAAAGTCGATGCGCCGGTAGCCGGATGGGCTACTCTCGAAGAAATCCGCAACGCTTTGATCGATTTCAAAAAATCCAAAAAATTCGTTTACGCTTACAGCGAAACATTCACGGAAAAAGGATATTATCTGGCTTCCGTAGCGGAACAGATCTACCTCAATCCGATCGGTGGCATGGAATGGAACGGACTCTCTGCAGAGTACGAATTTTACAAAGGCACCTTCGATAAACTTGAAATTAAGCCGGAGGTGTTCCGGGTCGGAGAGTTTAAAAGTGCTGTAGAGCCCTTCATCCGAAAAGATATGAGCGAAGCCAATAAAATGCAGTCCAGAGAATTATTGACTTCGCTGAACAACCATTACCTTGGGCAAATCGCAGCTTCGCGTAAGGTTTCCGAAGAAAAACTCAAGAACCTCGCCGACTCGCTCCTGGTCGAAAATACAAAATCAGCCCTTCAGCATAAATTGATCACGCACTCAGGATACTACGATGAGTTCGAACAATCCATCAAAACCAGGCTGAAACTGGAAGACAAAAAGGACATCAGTTTTGTAGGTATCGACAAGTTGAACAAGAGTACTGATGCTTCCGCTTCTACCGGCGACATAAACAAACGAGTGGCCGTATTGATTGCGGAAGGCGAGATTGTGAGCGGAGACGGTGACAATGGGATGATAGGCTCTGACAAATTTGTAAAAGACCTCCGGAAGCTTCGAAATAATGATAAAGTAAAAGCGATTGTCATCCGCATCAACTCCCCGGGAGGTAGTGCGCTTGCCTCGGATGTGATGTGGAGAGAGATTGAACTGACCAGAAAAACGAAACCGGTAGTCGCCTCCATGTCTGATGTTGCGGCCTCATCCAGCATATTTTTTTTCTCAGGATAATAACGTACCCGGTAATCTCCTTCT
>CAZAVR010000543.1:0-3131 GCA_964488435.1 uncultured Cytophagales bacterium
CCGTCCATAAGTACACCTCGGCTTTTAAAGCGTAGGCTGAGGCTCTGGACCACATACTCCTTGAGCTTCCGAAATTGTTGTTGGGAAACAGTTCCGTCGCCTTTTGAAGGTCTTCCTTGATCAACTGGAAAACGGCTTCTTTCGGACTTCTTTCCTTTTGTGTTGTTTCGGGAGAATAACTTTCCGTGGGTTCGGTCCGAAGCGGAAGCGCTCCCCAGGTTCTTACCATGACGAAATAAGCGTAGGCACGCATGGTGTACGCCTGAGCAATGGCCGCATTCTTCACTGCTTCCTGTCTGAAGGTGATGCCCGGCACGTATTTGATAATCAGGTTGGCTGCATTGACGGTGGAATACAGCGACTGCCAGCCCGGGCCTGGAGACGACGGACTCAGGGTATTCAGATACAGGCGGTCGAAGTCCAGGGTACCCGCGATGCGGGCGTGTTCCATCACCTCACTCCGTCCTTCTCCCAGTTGAAAAAGCGTGAGATTGGTAACTTCCCTTAACTTAACATACATACCCGCCAGGGCGCCGTTTACATCGTCTTCCGTTTTCCAGAAGGAAGCGTTGGTAATGACGCTTGTCGGGCTGACTTTTAAATGCTCACTGCAAGAGGCTCCAAAGAGCAACCAACCTACTAAAAGTGATTTTCCTGATATATTGGTGAATTTCATCATCGCAGATTTTGATTAAAATGATACAGAAGCTCCAAAAGTGATATTCCGGGGGATAGGGTAACGACCATTGTCATTTCCTCCTTCTTCAGGATTTAAACCTTTGTAGCGGGTGAAATACTGAAGGTTACTACCCGTAAGGTTAAAGCGTACCTGGCTTGTTTTTAATTTTCGCGTGATTTTGGAGGGGACAGTATAACTCAGCGTGAGTTCCCGAAGACAGAGAAAGTCTCCCTTTTCATAGTAGACCGAATTGGTGGCAGAAGTAAGAAGCGACGCCCCCCTGTTCATGTTGTAATTGGCCCCGGGAAGGTATTGCACCATATTGGCCTGATCTCCCTGCTGAGCCCACCCTTCGGACACCATTTCCTGCATGAAATTCGCATTGGCGATAAATCGTCCGTTGAGAAAAATCCTTGCGTAGTTATAAATGGTGTGCCCTGTCGTATAATCCATACGTACAAGCAGATTAAAGTTCTTGTAGCTCAATGAATTCGAGATACCACCGTTCCAGACTGGGAATGAATTACCCATATACACGCGATCCAACTCATCAATTACCCCGTTGGCATCGGAATCCAGCCAGATGGCATCCCCTCCGAAACTCCGTTTGTCGGCATGTGCAATGAGTTGATCAAGCGGAGCAGATTGTGCCTGTTCATCGGTCGAGTAAACTCCGAGCTGTCTGTGGGCAAAATAGTCTCCGATGCGCCCTCCTTCCTGCAATCCACCTAGCCAGGCATAGTCTCCTTTGCTTTGATCCCATACATAAAAGCCGCCGACCCGGTTGTTTTCTACACCGTTGTCAGGGAGCGTTAGAATTTTATGTCTGGTTTTCGAAGCATTGAAGGACACGTTCCACTGGAGCGGGGAAGAAGAGGGAAGCACCTGCGCATTTAATTCCAGTTCGATACCTCTGTTTTGGAGGCTACCCAGGTTGGTAAAAACGCTTGAAAAGCCTGTTGATGCCGGAAGGGAAAGCGTAGTCAGTAAATTGTCGGTCACGCGGTGATAGTAATCAAACATGATATTGACCCGGTTGTTGAAGGCGCTGAGGTCCATTCCGAGATCGAAGGTTTTGGATTGCTCCCATTTTAGAAATAAATTAGGCATGACGGTATTTTGTATGGCGGACATACCGAGGTACCTTTCTCCCACGCCATATTCTCCCTGCCACTGAAAGTCAGAGAGTCCGCTTATATTTCCGTTCACGCCATAGCTGGCTCTGAGTTTTAAGCGAAGCAGGTTTTCTGGAATCGTCTTCCAGAATTCCTCGTTATGAAGGTTCCAGCCCGCCGAGATACCGGGGAAGAAGCCCCATTGGTGATTTTCACCCAGATTGGAAGCACCGTCGTAGCGGGCATTCAGTGAAAGGAGATATGTTTCCTTGTAATTGTAGTTGATTCTCGAAAAGTAGCCGAGGATGACCTGGTCGCTTATAGTAGAGTTACTGGAAACCGCCGTAGGAGAAGCGTTCAAAGTCGGGATCAGGTCGGTGGCCGCTCCCTGGCCGTTGGCGCTCAGGGAATAATTTTCTCTTCCGAAGTAGGAAAAACCGGCTTTAGCCGAAAGATGGTGACCGTTGCCCAGGGATTTCTCATAGCTGAATACGGCATCAGCCTGTGTTTGGGTCAGTTTCGAATAGCTGGAGGTAGCCTGACGTGTGGTTACAAAACTTGAGACCCCGTTGAAATAGGAGGGAATAAAGGTGTATCCGTCGTTTCTAACCTTGTAAAGAGAAACCTGAGGTTCAAATGATAGGCCGGGGATGATATCCCATCGGCCTCCTACCGCCAGTGTGAGATTTTCCGAGCTGTTTTTCCGCACGTCGTTGTTGAGGTGATAAACAGGGTTGCCCGAATCTCTCAGACTTCCGGGGGCCAGTGAGCCGTCTTCAAAAGTGAATTTGGCCGTAGGCGCCAGGCCGGCCGATCGGTAAAAGATTTGAGCGAGATCGTACACCTGGTTGTTGCTGGAGGAGGTGTACATCGTCCGTCCGAAAACCCTGATGTTGTCCTTTACCTGCAATTCACCGTTGAGGTTGAAAGTAAGGCGGTCGAATTTGGTCGTAATCGCAATGCCTTCGTTACGCAAGTAGCCTAGTCCGGCGTTGAAAGTAGCTTTGTCCGTTCCGCCCGAGAGGGATACATGGTGGTTGTGTGAGGTGGCTGTCTGGAATAATTTGTCCTGCCAGTCAGTTCCCTTGAAAATGATGGTTTTGGTGGGATCCAGCGGATCGGGCATGCTTTCCCAGCCTTCGTTGAGCTTGTGTTGGTTTTCCGGGGTAAGGAACTGGGTGGTGAACGCCGTGTTGTTAGTCAGGTTATTCCCGGTTCCATATCCGATCGCCTGTCCCAATTGACTTACCACAGCCGGGTTTTTCCTCGCTGTGGCCATTGTGCCTACCCTTGAGTATTGAATATAATCCCGTGCTGAAGCTACGTCGTAGGTTTTG
>CAZAVR010000544.1:0-3125 GCA_964488435.1 uncultured Cytophagales bacterium
AAGAAAGGGCCGTACTTTGCTCTGTGCTGTTTTCACGGACAATAGCGCCAAGGGTATCAATCCAGAAGTCTGAATCATTAAGACTCTCCACGAGTTGCCAGTTGCTGCCTCCCGACTTGATAAAGAGTTCTTTGTATTCTTCACCCACTTCGACGGTTGTTTCCAGGCAGTCGGCAACGAAGGCGGGCGAAAAGGCCAGTACGTTGCGAATTCCCCGTTTCGGTAATTCCTCTACTACGTCTTCTGTGTAGGGTTGTATCCAAGGAGTTTTACCCAGACGGGATTGAAAACAAGTCGTCACTTTTTCCGCCGGGACGTTCAGTTCTTTGATCAGCAGGCGCGTGGTGGCGAAGCATTGAGCCAGGTAACAATGCGCATTTTCCTGGTGATAATCATTCTTGCAATTGCTTTTTTCGCAGTCGTGTCCATCCGGATAAGCTTTCGAGAGCTGACGTTCAGGTAAACCGTGGTAGCTGAAAACGAAATGATCGTAGGAAGAGGATTGAATGTACTTTCGGCCCAGTCTCGCGAATCCTTCGATGAAGCCGGGGTTGTCAAAAAACTTGTCAATCAGGCGTATGTCAGGAATTACCTGCCAGTTGCGCACTATGCGCATAAGCTCTTCATAAACGGATCCTGTTGTGGCCGAGGCGTATTGGGGAAACAAAGGGACAACAATGATCCTTGAAAGCCTTGCCCGGTGCAGCTCCTCCAGTACCGAAGCCATGGATGGATTTTGATAGCGCATAGCGAGCTTGACCACATATTGGTCCCCCAGCAAGTGCTGAAGTTTGTCGGCGGCCGTATTTCCGTATACTTTCAAAGGCGATCCCTCCGGGAGCCATACTTCGCGATACACCTTTGCAGACTTTGGTGCGCGAAAGGGGGCTATAATAAGATTAACCAGTAGCCACCTGTTCAGAAACGGAATATCAATGACCCGTCTGTCCATCAGGAATTCCCGAAGGTATTTTCGTACATCAGCTGTAGAGGTACTGTCCGGTGTTCCAAGGTTAACAATCAGCACGCCGGTTTTGCCATAAGGCCGCTGCGAGTGAAGGTCGGAAGAATGATGATGCATTATGAAATATATTTTAATCCGCTCTTATAGTTAAGAGCAGGTCAGCGATTACAAATATACCAGCAATTTGGAAATTGACACGGATGCCAAACAAACGAAGCATTTATAGTTCCGATGAATTGACCGGCACGATTGTAATAGAAAATCTATATTTGCGTTTAGGTAAAACATCCACTTTAAAAACAGAACGCCATGAAAAATTACTTTTTACCTGTGTTTTCGGTAGCCCTACTTTTTTTTGCGGGCATACCGACCTGTCTGAGAGCGCAGAGCACCGTCGTCATTCGGGATACTGTCTATATAAGAACTCCTGACGACAAACGCCTTCTTAAGCAGAAGATGGCAGAAGAGGCAAGAATGCGTAAGCAGGCGGCGAGGTCGCAATATGAAGGTCATAGGTTCGGCAGGAATATCATCAGTGTGAATCCTTTTGTAGTTAATCATACAGGGGCAGGAGTTGGAGCTACTTATGAACTCCTTTTGGGAGAGGAGCAGAGAATCGGGATTGTGATTCCTTTTGGCCTGACTTTTGCAGGGTTGGACGATGATTGGTTTATCGGCGATCGTGGAAATGATTTTACGACCTACCATTTGTCCCCAGGGATGAAACTGTACGTGGCTGGATCCAATCGCAAAGTTTCCTATGCGATTGGACCGTCTATCATGATGAACAAGGGAAGCGGAGATGTGAAAGTATGGAGAAACGGGTATCAGGAGTTAGCCTATTCTGAACGAAGGGGATTGGGGATGATCGTAAATCATTACCTTAATTTTCAGGTAACGCCAGGCTTTAATTTTGGGATGGACGGAGGTCTTGGTTTGAGGTATTTCGACAGAAAAATAACCGGAGGCGTCGAGGAATCCAGGAGAATGGGTGTGATAGGACAGTATTCCATCCGGTTCGGATTTCGATTGTAGGAGGGTCTTGCCGGCTCTGCAATTTGAGAGGAATATGTTGGATGATGCGAAGAATACAGTGACAGCAGGATTTTTTTGTATTAATTTAGGATGCTGTTAACGAGTTACACTTCTATGCATGATAAAAGCTTAAGTACAAAACAGAAAGCACTTCTCATTAACCTGGATCGCAGAATTTACGGCTCGTTTGCTGAAATAGGTGCAGGACAGGAAACCGCCGCGATGTTTTTCAAGGCTGGAGGTGCTTCGGGCACCATCGCCAAAACCATGTCGGCATACGATATGACTTTCAGCGATGCGATTTATGGTCCTGAGGAAAGTGGCCGCTACGTCGTAGAGTCCAGGCTGGTGAGGATGCTGCAGAAAGAATATAGCCTTGTGGAAAAGAGGCTTTCTGACAAAAGAGGGTCGGAAAGCCTCTTTTTTGCTTTTGCCAATACGGTGGTTGCGTTAAATTACCAGAAAACGAACGAAGCACATGGATGGGTAGGCTTGCGTTTTCAGCTTACGCCCGGAGGTCCTTATAACGATCTGGTGATACATATCAGAATGCTGGAGGACGAAAATGTGCTGCAGCAACAGGCATTGGGTATCATTGGGGTCAACCTTATGTACGGATGCTTTTTTTACCATAAGTCTCCGGAGACACTATTGCTGTCCCTGATGGATGACCTTACATCCGACCGGATAGAGATTGACATGATCCGTTTTGACGGCCCGGACTTCGGGCACGTGGATAACCGGCTCATGAGTCTGCATCTCGTCAAAAACGGGTTCACAGATGCAGCCCTGTTCGGTCCGGATGGTGGCGTGCTTCAGCCCTCCGAAGCGTTTTACAAAAAGCATATTCTGTTAATGAGAGGGCGACTCAGGCCGATTACCAATGTGCATGTAGATATGATTGAACATGGTGGCCGGCAGTTTCTGAATGAACCGGACGTAGACGCCGGCAAAGTCTTGCTCGTGTCAGAATTGACCTTACATAATCTTAGCCGGGAGGGTGAAGGGATAGACGAGAAGGATTTCCTCGACAGGGTGGACATATTGAGTTCTTTGGATCATCATGTAATGATATCCAACTATCACGAGTACTACCGGCTGGTTCCTTACCTGGCCAGGCTGTCAA
>CAZAVR010000545.1:0-3119 GCA_964488435.1 uncultured Cytophagales bacterium
TAACGGAAAACAAAAATTCTAGTTTAGTACTGTCCTAAAAATGGGAAGCCTACAAATATATTGGACGGATATGAAGCACTTGGAGGGACGACGAACTTTTGACTTAAACAAAACCGTCTCTATATCTATATGGCGAATTCGATATCAAGACGACTATAGTGTACAACCCAAAATAATTTTTTAATACCGGCTTTGTTGAAAAGACAACAAAGCCAATCAATAAAAAACCACGGAAGCTGACGTTCTGAAGCCAAAGCGGAAGCCACGAGCAGCTTTTAAGTTAACCTGCTCGGTCGACCACAATTGATAAAACCAGCTTTTTGTTCCTATATTTCGCCAAAACCGTTACATGACATTTTAAACCGAACTGCTTTGCAGACATCGAAACAACAATACAAGGAGTTTTTAAGTCATAATTTCAATGGAATGAGACTTAGACAGCCCCTGTTTTACACATGGAACTTGGGACTTCGCTTTGACTTACAAGTTGGCGACATAGGCACCGATAAATATTTTAAAGAAGTCGTTAGGCGATCCTCAATAATCTTTGAAACCGCGTTTGATAAATCAGATAGATTACTTTTTGTATTAATAGACTACAAATACAAACGGAGAAAAATAAGATTTGGAAACTTTGCCTTTAAACAAATTCACAATCTCAAAAGGGAAGAAGTCAGTTACTTAATAGAGAAGAAACTCTATCAATCGGACGGAAATTTTGATGTGGCCATTGTTAAATTAACGGCACACAGAATAAATCACAAGTGTATTTTGACTGCAATTGGAAATTCAGATTTTCCACCAAGGCTACCAAGACTTGACAATAGGGGTCTATCGAGCAAAGAACTCTACTTTCTGAACTTAGATAAAAAACTTATCTTTCACATGTATGACGACAGAGGACTTGACATAATTGCAACAGACAAAGAAATATTAGCGTCAATATACGCAAAGCATAAAGACTGGATACTTGATTGCGACAGAAAACAAATTGATAAACAGTTTGAAGGGAATAGCAACTTTACAGAAGAGCTTCCTCTTCCGTAAACTCCATAAGCAAACCAGAAAAGCAAGCAACTACCGAAAATCAACCAATTTCCCCAGCGAAACCTCCAAAGCATTGGCCACTTCATACAAAGTATAGAGCGTAGGGTTCACTTTTCCGTTTTCCAGCTTTTCTATGGCCTGCCGGTCTTTGCCGCACGCTCTCGCCAGGTCGGACTGACTCCAACCCTTTTTGGTACGCAGCTCGATGATTCGCGCCCCAAGTTCCTTTTTTAACTTTTCTCTGGTCACACATCAAATGTCAACCAATTAGTTGACATTTTTGTCATACAAGAGATTGACAAACGAAAACAATGACCTATATTTGTCATACAGTTATACGACAAACTAAAATCATCATGAATCATAACAAGCAATCCAAACCCTCTCACCGGGAGACCCTCCTCGCCATAACCGCCGGCGATCCCGTCTCCTTTTACACCCACAACATCCGCAGAGAGCAAGAGAAGATCCGGGACCTGGTGGAGCAGCTCGTCAGCGAAGCCTGCCCCGTAGGCATGGCAAAAATGCTCGAGCAAATGATCAGCTGCGTGCAGGTGCTGGATGAGGAAACCGACGTGATGGTCAGCGAGCTGATGGACGACGTATGGCGCCTGGCCCATTTGAATCACCTGCTGGTGCAGCTGCACAGCAGCAAAAAACGGATGGATGTGTATGAACAGGAACTGGAAGTTTGGAATAGGGAGGCGCATTCGGTGGCGGAATTGCAGTGAGGTAAGGGGGATGTAACGGGAAGCTGGGAGTGAGGGCTGGTTTCCTGTTACGATGAACACGTTTCCTACAATGCTAAACAAAATATAATTCCGATTATTACAAACATCAAATCTAAAAACCATACTATTCTTCGTCAACCAGTATACAGAATCGCCTGCAAAAGAAAATATTAGCCCATTATCAAAATTATATTCTGTTTCAAGTACATATCTTTTGTCTTACCCACTCAAGACTTTTTATAGGACCTTCAGCCTCCATGTGGTCGAAGCTACTTACAACCTCTCCCGTCCCGATCATTGAATTGGGAAATGAGGTAAAGCGTACAGCGGGATATTGGTTAAGTTTGCAGTATGGACAATATCAAACTATTCGAAAGCAAACAGATCCGTTCGACTTGGGACCAGAAAGAACATAGATGTTTTTTTTCCGTTCAGGACGTGGTCGAAATACTCACCGACAGCGCCGATGTAAAGCAATACATAAAAAGAATGCTAAGCCGTGATGAGTTGCTTAAGCGCAACTGGGGTACAATTTGTACCCCGGTTGAAATGGAAGCAGCAGATGGCAAAAGGCGTAAGATACAGGCTGCCGATGCCAAAGCTTTTAAGGATTATCCAGTCTATTCCTTCTATCAAGGCAGAACCTTTTAAACTCTGGTTGGCTAAAGTGGGTTCTGACAGATTAGATGAAATTGAGACCATTGGGCATACACCGCCGCCCATACAAATCGTTCAAAAAGAAAACAATACACAACGGGAAATTCTTCCTATCATTGTGTGATCTTTTGAGGTAGGGCAACTTGATCGAAATCACCGGAAAGACCCCTTCGAAATATTCAATTGCAGTGATTTTTTTTCAACCTAAACTATTCCATCAAATGGCAAGATTACTTTTACTTTTCTTTTTATTTTCTTTATCCTCCTTTTATTGCTCTGCACAGCGTATTTTCATGAAGGCAGTTACTTTTGGTAATTCAACGATCAAGGGAATTACTGAGAGCACCACGCATCCCGACGAAATTGAGATAGCGAATTATTCTAATCTTACGGGTCTTTGTACATCCGGCACCTGTGTGGAGATGAAGGAGATCGTCGTGAAACTAAATGTTTATGAACCTGCCATCGTACAGCTTAGGCAAGAATTGATAGGCGAAAAAAAACTCAGAAGCCTCGTTTTGTCCTTTGAGAGACCATATGACTATTTGACCTCTTATGATTACTACAAAATAAAAATGGAAGGAGTCGTGATCTCTTCGGTGACGGAAGTAGGAAACGAGGAAAGCCTGGCCACGCAGATTACATTTAAACCAGACAAATGCGCCTGGATTGCCACCCCTCTTT
>CAZAVR010000546.1:0-3106 GCA_964488435.1 uncultured Cytophagales bacterium
TTACATAAAGCGGACCAGCGATCTGCTCAATACGGTACAGTTGCCCAGATCCTTCGGATATACGTCCACAGTCAGAAATGTGGGAGCCATTCAAAACGCAGGGTTTGAGCTGCAGCTGGACGGCAACCTGATTTCAGATAAGAACCTGAGATGGGACCTGGGCGTCACTTTCTCAAGAAACAGAAACAAGGTACAGCAATTGTATGACAGTCAGGAAATACGCGGAGGCGTTTATAACCTGATCGTGGCAAGTGACTACGTCAATTTATTGAGAGAAGGCCAGTCGATCAGCAGGTTTTACGGCTACCAACTGGCGGGATTTAACGATCTGGGAAGGTATACCTACAAAGACAACAACAATGACGGAGCAATCAACGAAAATGATAAAACCTGGATCGGGGATCCAAACCCCAAGTTCATTTATGGCATTAATTCCAATTTGAAATGGAAGAATTTCGATATGAATATATTCATCCAGGGAACTCAGGGAAACGACATTTTTGCATTTGGCATGATCAACCAGAATTACAAGTACTATCAGGGCTACAATACGCTCAGAGAAGTATTATATAACCACTGGTCCCCGCAAAACCCCGATGCCAAGTACCCGTATCTTGACCGGACTTTCTCAACAAGAATGTCTGATCAGTTCGTCTATGACGGCTCCTACTTACGCCTTAAAACGATCCGGCTGGGATACAACGTCGACTTCCAGCGCCTGCACAAGCAATGGGCCGGAAAAGCACAGCTATTCATTAGCGGACAGAACCTTCTTACGCTTACTTCCTATCCCTGGTGGGATCCGGATGTAAATACGGAAGGGAGCGGCAATTCCCTCAACCAGGGTATCGACTACTATTCTTATCCGGTTCCAAAGGGAATCACCGTCGGAATTAATCTGTCCTTTTAAAATCTGAAAGATCATGAAAAAAATACTTTTTGCCGTGCTTTTATCTGTTTGCGCCGGCTGCTCGGAACTTCTCGAAGAAAACCCAAAATCCATCGCGACAGAAACTTTTTATAATACATACGCCGAAGGTGTTTCAGCCGTAAATGCCGCCTATTGGGCTATTATCTCGCCAGAATTCGATTCCTATTTTACCCTTCTGGAAACTTTGTCCGACAACGTCTTCGGAAAAGGAAGCCTCGCTGTTATAGAAGAATACCAGGGATATAGTCCCGCGAACATCGGGAATATGGACAGGGTCTGGACGACCCTCTACACGGCTGTCCGCAATGCGAATCTGGTAATCAGGAACGTCCCCAGAGGAACCCTTACATCCGACACCCAGAAAGCTTCGCTCATAGGAGAAGCCAGATTTGTTCGGGCGTTCAGTTATTTCGCACTGGTGCGGCTTTGGGGAAGGGTCCCCCTGCGCACCGAAGAAAACCTTGGACAGGTGGATATTCCCAGAAGTACAAAGGAGGATATCTATTCACTCATTGTCGCGGATCTTACCTATGCCGAACAAAACCTGCCGGATACCCCCCGGATGCTGGGAACGGCTTCGAGATGGATAGCAAAAACACTGCTGGCGGATGTATATCTGACCACTGAAAGCTGGAACAACGCCATGGTCAAGGCTGAAGAGGTCATTACATCCGGGAAGTTCGCCCTGGTACCGGTGAGTAAGCCGGAAGATTTCCAGAAGATTTACGGTGCTGACGTCATCTCCACGCCTGAAGAAATTTTTTACTTCAAGTACAATGACCAGGTGGGCTGGAGCATCATGAACTTTTTTCACATTTCCGGTTCGGGCTACAAACCTTATGGGGCCAATTACTTCTCATTCTACACCACATCGGATCATGTATTTTACAAGAATTGGGACAATACCGACCTCCGCAAGATCCACAATCACTACAGCTGGGATATCGGACTGGGGAACAACACCTACCTTTTCAAGAAATTTATCGATCCGGCTGGTGTTACCCAGGCGTCCAATGACTGGCCTGTCTATCGCTATCCGGAGGTGCTGCTTATTTATGCGGAAGCAGCCAACAAGGTAGCCAAAGGCCCTACATCCAAGGCCGTTGAGTACTTGAATCAGGTACATCGACGGGCTTATGGTTATGTGACTTCAGCCCCGTCGCCGGTAGATTTCAAACTTGGGGATTACAATGAAGTCACCTTTGACGACCTCGTATTCCAGGAAAAAGCTTACGAAACCCTTGTCGAATGCAAGCGCTGGCTGGATCTTGTCAGAACAGGGCGGGCAGCCAAGGCTATCAAAGAGACGACAGGAAAGACGCTTGATGCCAAAATGTTGCTCTGGCCAATTCCCACAACCGAAATCAACTACAACAAAGCACTTGATCCGGCGAAAGACCAAAATCCAGGCTACTGAAAAGCGTCGGCCCCGGCCATTTCATAAAGGCTTTGAACAACGCTCCTGTGCCTTTCAAAAAACAGATCCGGCGTGCCAAAGGTACTCCGGATCCCCTTCCGTTCCCATCTCAAAACAATGAAAACACCTATGAAGTATGTGCTCACCATCGCGTTCTTAACGACACAGCTGAACGCGGCCATGGCCACCCCTCCGCATCGCCCCCAGCAAAGTAGACCACCGGCAAATCATGTTCCCGCTGATTCCCTGTCGAACCTGATGGATCAGGCGTGGCGGGTATCCTGGAAAAGATTTTACAGCGAAAAAACCAACCTTTTCTATGACTATCTGAGCAGCTATGAAGACGGCAACGGCCAATCCCACCTACCCACCGCAGCCGAAGTCAGGGCACAGCACCCCAATCTGATGGGATATGACACCGGCATGGAGGACTGCATGATTTCCGCCGGAACCATGCTATGCGTGATCATAGACAAATACCAGGTAACAAAAGACCATCACCTTAAAAAATACGCCAAACAGGTCTACCTGGGCATAAAAAGGTGCGCTACCTCGCACGATTCTCCCGGGTTCCTGGCCCGGTGTGTATGTATCCAAGATGCCGGAAGTATCTATCTCACCTCTTCCCGCGATCAGTATACGCATGCTGTTCACGGATTATGGTACTATTATCATAGCCCGCTGTGTGACCCGGACACGAGAGCTGAGATTGGCATACTCCTGTCGTCTTTCGCCGATCGCATGATACGGAATGTGAC
>CAZAVR010000547.1:0-3080 GCA_964488435.1 uncultured Cytophagales bacterium
GAATATCAGCGTCGTTAATCAAAAGAGGAATCATGATGGTATCCAGAAGAGGTTTTTTAAAAGAAGGAGGTCTATCTTTATTAGGGGTAGGCCTGTTGGGTGGGATTCCTGCTTTCGCGGCAGAAGCGGCAGCCCGGCAAAAGGCAGACAGCTTATACAAAAAAAAGAAGACGCTGATCTGTATATTCCAAAGGGGCGCGATGGATGGCTTGATGGCGGTCACTCCTTTTACAGATCCTCATCTGGAAGCGGCACGTCCTTCCTTATTCATGTCTGCTGCAAAAAGCGGGAATGGAGCCAGTCTCATTGATCTCGACGGCCGCTATGGTCTTCACCCCTCTATGAAGGCTTTTGAGCCGTTTTTTCGTGAGAACAGATTAGGCATAGTACATGGAATAGGCTCCCCGAATACCACCCGTTCACACTTCGACGCGCAGGACTATATGGAGTCAGGCACGCCATTTAACAA
Source organism: uncultured Cytophagales bacterium (assembly GCA_964488435.1). Classification (GTDB taxonomy): domain Bacteria; phylum Bacteroidota; class Bacteroidia; order Cytophagales; family Spirosomataceae; genus JBEBSO01. Next base: position 470 of record CAZAVR010000547.1, read on the forward strand.
GGGTACGCCTAGCGGATGGTTGAACAGGGCGGTGGGTTTGCTGGGACATGATGCGCAGACGCCTTTTTCGGCGGTAAGTATGACGTCAGCTATGCCCCGGTCTTTCTATGGTGACTATCCATCGATTTCCGTCAGCAACCTCCAGGATTTTTCTATTCAGTTAAGAGGAAAGCAAAATGAAGCTAACCTGGCGGCCAGGAGTTTTGAGGATTTGTACGATCAGACCGCCTCAGGTCTCCTGAAAGATACCGGGAAAGAGAGTTTCGAGGCAATGAAGTTGCTAAAAAAAACAGACTTAAAAAATTATCGGCCGGCAAATGGCGTCACTTATCCGTCTTCTTCTTTGGGTAATGCTCTCAAGCAAATCGCGCAACTTGTGAAAATGGATGTCGGGCTGGAGGTAGCTTTTGCCGAGTCTGGAGGCTGGGATACGCATTTTAACCAAGGGAGTGATACGGGTGTTTTTTCGCGGAATGTAGCAGATCTGAGTAACAGCATCGTGGCGCTATGGAACGATTTGGCTGGATATCAGGACGACGTCACGATCATGACCATGACTGAATTCGGCCGCACCGTTCATCAGAATGGTACAAGAGGCACAGACCACGGAAGGGCTTCCTGTAATTTTATACTCGGTAATCAGGTGAAAGGAGGGGTAGTCCATGGGAAAATACAATCCCTGTCAAAAGAGAATCTGGAGGATGGTCGGGACCTTCCCGTTACCACTGATTTTAGGAGTGTTTTCAGCGAAGTAGCCGACAGACACCTTCAGATTGTTGGAGGGCAGGTCCTTTTTCCTGGCTGGAAAGGAGAAAAAATTGGCGTAATGGGATAGTCGTTTTGTTATCCGACCAGTTGGAAGGAGCTGGCCGAATAACAAAATGGTCATTACAATTTTAGCAACCGCATCGCATTTTCACCCCGTATTTTCCGCAGGTCCTGCTCCGAAATTTCATTCGAATTCAACAGTTCGAAACGGAGCCGTCCGCTGATGTAGTCGAGCAGCGGCGCATGACTGCCAAAAGCGAATTTACCGGCACCGTAGCGGTCGAGCCATCCTTTGAAACCATTGAATACTCTGCCGGAAGTATCCATTAGTAAATCGGCTTTTTTTAGCGTTGCTATGTCATCAGCGGTCAGGCTTCCTGTATTGGCTACATTACCTATAATGAAGCGTGCACCGGGGTTTTGGGCTATCAAAGGTATAAAGTCTTTCAATGTTTCTTCCCGACCCGGATCCAGCCACGAGTTCTGGCGTGAATCGAGCATTCTTACGGTAAGGCTCACCACCATATCCAGCTGTGTGGCTGCCTTCACAATTTCGGCGACGAATGCTTCTTTGATGTCATAGTCATGATAATTGGGATACAGGCACACGCCTTTCATTCCCCATTTTTTACGGCAGGTATCCAGATCTCTTTCCCAGTTTGCGTAGGAAGGATTGATAACTGCCAAAGGGATAAATTTATGTTGAAACTCCTTCTGCGAGCGAATTTCGTTATATAAGTCTTCATTGGCGGCCTGGGTATTTTTGTAGAATATCCCATTGAAGCTACTGATAACAGACCTTTCTACACCGAAGCGGTTCATTCTTTCGAGCAATGTCTTGCAGGTATTGTACCGCACTTTTTTGTAGGGCCATTGGCCGATTCTCGCATTAATATCAATTAGCATAGTATCCCCCTTTCTTCAATACCGCGGCATAGTTGTCATAAAATATCATTTGTTTTTCTTTTTCCGTCGTGTCAGAAGCCAGTACCCTGCCTATCGACTGGATATGACTATTGTCTGTGCCGAAAAACAGGCGACTTACACCAAGTTGCTGAATGGCAAAATCGACCATGTTTTCTTCGTTATTGCTTCCTCCCAGATCTACGTAGATATTGGGATATCCGGCAAAAGTCTTACACATATATTCCCAGTCACTTCCGCCTCCCAGGTGCGCAAACTGAAACATCGCTTCAGGATACCGTTTAGCTGCTTCAACAAAATCATCAGGCCTCGAAATGCTGGACGGGCGTCCGATGTCGTACTTCATCCGGTAGCCTCCCACTCCCCGCTGAGCTTCACCATGCATAAAGATGATCATTTTGAGCTTGGTCAGGCTTTCAATGACAGGGGCGTATATAGGATCATTGATTTTAGCCTGGTAATATAATCGTGTCCCCACCATCCCCTGGTCAGCGCACCTTTTGATCTCTTCAAGGGATTCTTTGCTATAATGTGGGTTAAGGGTGATTTGTCCGATGACCTTGCCTGGATATTGCTTCATCGCCTTCAGCATTTCATTATTGGCTTCGCGGAATTCGTCCGGAGTCCATTTCTTCCAGAGCATGGGTTGTCCCGCGTACATTTTTCCAATATGTAATCTCTCTGATATATCAGGCTGATAGGGCGCAGTGCAGTAGGCGTCAATTTTCTTGTACTTCCGTAACTCCTTTCCCAGATCATAAGTACCTTTTTCTTTCGTTATCTCCTTGAGTTCATTATTTTGAAACAGTGTTGGAGTGAGCGCCGCACCAGCCAGGAAATGCCTTCGGTTTATTTTTTCTTTCATAAGATAGGAACCAGTTTGAGGATTGCTTTTGTCAGGCATTCCCGTTTGTGAATG
>CAZAVR010000548.1:0-3076 GCA_964488435.1 uncultured Cytophagales bacterium
CCACTGCTGAACAACGTTATAGCCGTCTTTTACTTTTTCCAGCATGTTCTCGTTTCCATTCATTCGGAAATAGTAGATGCCAATGGGGGTGAGGTAGGTCAAATAATCGGCAATGTCGGCTTTCCCATCACCGTCAAAATCTCCTATCATAGGCGGTGGCCCCCCCAGATTCACGGTCGCACTGCTGCTCACCCTATGAAACAGCGCGCTATAGCTATCGGGCGAATAACCCCTACTGTAATAAACGTCGAAATAAGATGTGCTGGAAGATACTGGATCCCTGGCATGATAAATATCAGCCTTGCCGTCTCCATTAAAATCGGCAACAGCCAGCTGATCGCCGAAATAAAGATCCGTATCCGGGTTAGTATTGAACGTAAATGAAGACTCCAGAAAACCAATCCCTTGAGAAGTAAGTACTTTCCATGTCCCTGAAATCGTATTTTTAACCAGCAAGTCAGCTTTGCCATCACCGTTAAAATCTCCCGGGTACATTAGGGTATTTTTCTGCAAATGGTCTCCCCCATAAGAAGTATAATAAATCCTACTGGCAGACCAACCGTCAAAGGTAAAAATCTCGCAATGATTATCTTTGATAAGCATCAAATCACTTTTACCATCGCCATTGTGATCCAATACAAGTATCTTATCTACGGAAGCCCAATCCTTCATCTCAAAATAATGTTGACCGGTAACTCCGGCCACAAGAAACTGGGAAGACTCATTACCGAAATACAGATGCCCACCATATACGTTGGCACTCGTTCCCAACAACGTAAACATATCCTGTACCCCATCGCCGTTATAATCGCCGACAAATATGAAATGACCACTGCTATGAATTTTTGAATAACCAGTGTAAGGACTGATGTCGACGATGGAAAAAGTTATCCTGAAGGGGTTTTCACTTGCCTCCCAGTCATAATTCTGCACAGATCTATTCAATCTGAAATTGACAAGGCTCCTGTTGGACCCGGATCCAGAAATATTTGCCATCAGGATATCGTCCGCTCCATCTCCTGTAAAATCATAAGCCATAAAGCTGTATGAATTAGGTATATCCTTTCTCTTGATAACCGAATATGTCACCGGAGTATCTAACGTGCTTGCCCAATAAAAATAATCTGTACCACTTGTATAATTGGGCTCTTTGGTGTAAACATGCGTCTTATATACATTGTCTTCAATCCTTGACCCGAGAAAATCCGTCAGCCCGTCGCCATTAAAATCACCGGCGATCGTAGTGGCTGTAGCTTCAGCATATCCATTCGACAAAATTTTTGTAAATTCAACAGGGGTGTTTCCGTATTTGAAAATAGTGGAGTTTAGCAGACTTCCGTCTGAACCGGCATAGACCACTTCCTTAAGAAAAGAATTAATATTATCATGTCCGTAGTTAAACTGGTAGCTGCATACATTCTCGCTCTCGGCAGTTACAGTTATTTTATCCAATAGGTATTTACTTTGTATAAGTGCTGTTGCCTCGAAAGCTATGTTAGCATCTACAGTTCTTATTTTGTATTCAAATCTGATCTTGTTGTAAGGCACCAGTCCGGCAGCAGTATTGCCGGTGTAATTTATTTCTTCAATCAGAAGCTGGTCGGCAAGCGCCGGACTATAATTGAACGTAATATAGTTTCCGTCTGGGTAGGTGATTTTCGTAAGCGCCCACGCAACTGCTGACCTTGAATAGGGAGTATTTCCATATTCCATCTTCGTACCATCCTTGGTCACCACCTCAAACCAATCAGGGTTACTTTCACCCCAAATCATCGTGATAGTTGAAAAATCCTCTACCTCCGTTCCGTAGGTTGATCCCGGGAAACCATAGCTCCCGGACTTTCCAATCATCCTCATTCCGTCCAGCGCAAAGCGATCATTAGAAGTCAACTCTACCGGATTCACCTGACCATTAAAGTACTTATTCCTGGGTACCCGTGTAATAAAAGAGCCGGCTCCTATATTCCATCCTCGTCCGACCAATCCATTACCGGCCATTGAGCTATAACCTATAGCTACTGAAGGAGCAACGCCATTTGTTCCCGGTGGAGCCACTATGGGTATAGAATAAGTAGCTGCGCCAGAGGATACTCCAGCCTTACCCCGTATACTTCCTACAGACAGATTAACATTTATATTTCTGTTATTAAAGGAGTTGTCATCGTGAAGCGGGGTATAACTTACCTGTGATGATGCACTGGATGCTAAAAAAAGAACCAGAAAGATTGTCAGAAGCGAAACCAGGCGCTTGATGGCAAAAAAAGGAACAAGCATATATATGGATGGATTAGAGGATCTTTTGGGTTTTTAATACTTCATTATACAACAATAAACCATGTTTTGATTCTGGTACTTTTTTATTGAAGACAATCTTTTTCTCTGTTTGGCTGGCTCTTTGATAAAGTACCGCCTTTACTTGCCTGGGATGGGTAATAGCACCCTTCCTTGGTTTTTAACACTGCCGTGCCAGCTTCACAGCGAATAGCACAGGCGAAGCCTTCCACAATGTGCTTATTTGCATAACGGTCGTCTACCCTCATTTTGAATCGAAACAAACCCGTATAAGGAGTCCCATCCTCACGGTTGCCATCCCAGCCATATTCTTTTACATCCATCTTTGAACTCAGGAATGGTTTCTGATAAATGATGGTATCCCCCTTGGCGCTATAAATCGTAAAGCCCCACACAGCAGTCACAACCTCGTTGAAGAAGGGCGAAAAATAATCATTCACTCCGTCGTTATTGGGAGTAAATACATTTGGCATGTATACCTTCTTTTCTTCCAGTGCGAACTCAACCGGCTGTGTTCCGCAACAAGACTGGTATTCTTTGGATAGCGGAGCCAGCTCTTTTTGGGCAGAGCATGTCATGGAAGTGGTAATTAATACAAAGGCGCTATATTTCAATATGTTCAGGTTCATAACTATCTCAAATTTTTATCAATCAATAAAGCTTTTTACTATTATTTCTGTGCGTTCATGCTACTGTTTGACAACCTTAAGTACCTGGCTGCTTCCGTCAGTGAACGAAACATGCAGCACATATACCCCGGCTTGCATCTGACGCATGTCTATGC
>CAZAVR010000549.1:0-3073 GCA_964488435.1 uncultured Cytophagales bacterium
TTACAGCCAGCGCAGGGATCGTATTTTTCGGAAGAATAACGGGATATTCCATTACAGCCACCGTACTGATAGCCGCATTATTCGACAAGTTTTTATGGAAGTTTCTTCCTGACTGGTTATTGGGTATCCCTAAAATACAAGGCACGTGGAAGGGCGACTTGAAGAGCCATTGGATTAACCCCGACACAAAACAGGATGTTCATAAATCTGTCGATCCCTACTTTCTTTCCATACGGCAAACTTCTTCGTCATTGTATATTGAGGGATTTTCAGGAGAATCTGGATCGACTTCGATAAAGGCAAGCCTCCGCAAGGATGATGGCGGATGGAAGATTGTTTATGCCTATGATAACGAGCCGGAACTGAGCCTGCAGGGACAGAGTCGTAGGCATAGAGGTGGAGCAGTAATTAAAGTACATGGAAAACAAGGAGGCTATCGTCTGCTGGGAGATTATTGGACTGACAGGTGGACACAGGGAAAAATGAGCTTTAACGAGCACAGAAATGAATCTGCCTCCGATTATCAATCAGCCGTTTCTATGTTTCCCCCGGATAAAAAGTATCCGGGCACATCCGGTCAATAGATAAGCCATCGGAATTAAAGCAGAAAGCCGGAATAACCGTATAAACCGGATAAAATTAAAAAAGTCCGTCTTGATGCAGACGGCCTTTCTTAATTTGTAAACTTATCGATAAACAAGCGGTTGATACGGTTGTTCCGGTTTATCAGTGTCAAAACAACGCGATAGCAATATCCTATCCGGTGTTAAAACGGTTTGGTATCCGGTGGCTTGGGTAATGTCATCCAGTGTTCCGTATCATCCCAATCCACCTTAAACCGCTTTTTATTCCAGATGATGCGTGCTTCCGCCAGCGGAGGAATAACCCAAGACGTGGGGCGAGTGCTGCGGTCATGCTGGCATTCCATGGATTTAAGGTAATCACCAGCCGCCTTAAGTGTCGTATTCGGGACAGCTTCCATAAGAGTAGCAGTGGCAATCCTGATACGCACACCCTCAGCGTCCCCTAACGGCTCGCCCGTATACAGCCAATTAAACCAGAGCGCGTCCAGACCGCGTAAAGATTGTATACGCTGGTCGTTCAGGGCTTGATTGGCGGGGATGCCATTACGGGGATGCCATCCCCCAATATCAAGATTCATCAAAGAGTACAGCATAGCTTCTGCACCGCCATTGTCCATTTCCTCCTTAATTGCAGAAAACCATTTTGAGTTTTGGGCAAACTCATCGGATACATCAAAAACCGCAAAACGTCGTTCATCGGCAGAGGCAGGAACAATCCATTCGGAATTTGAAGCCATCACGATATGCAAGTTATTGGGAACCTGTATGGCGTCTTGGCCTTTACCTTCAATCGTTATAGATGGTTCGGTCAGCATCCCTTTAAGTATACCCTCAGCCTCCTTATTGTTTGGTGCTATGGCTTCATCGGCAAACAGAAAAACACAATCCCGCAAATGGGCATTGAAGTTACCTGATATAAGTCTTGACGAAAAAATATGCAGACCGTGTTGACCAAAGAGTTTTTTAAGCCAGCGACAAAACGTACCTTTGCCTGTACCTTTACCTCCACGGAAAACCAATGCTACCTCGGCAGGCTCCCTCATATTCTGCACAGACCATGCAGCCCAGAATATAATGTAGCGAAAGGCCTTTTTATCGCGCCGCGCCAATACCCGCCAGATATGACGGAGCATTCTGCGCCACGAACCTTTTATCGCGTCATAAGCAAACCCTTGCCAGAGATTAAATATATGCGGGGGTGTTTCAACTCCAGGCATAAATTCAATTTGTTCGTATTGGCGACGTTCAGGGCTTTCTAGCCAATACTTTCCCTGTTGCATATAGATTGGCTTTTCTTCTTGGGTGTAGCCGACCAGTACATATTTGTTCATAAAGCGTTTTTTAAAGTCTTCAAAAGATTGCTTTACAATTACGTTTCTGGCCTGGTCTTTATCAAGTTGTTGCCTCGAAAAAAAGGCAACTCTGCACTTTCCGCCTTCATTCTCGACAACAAAAAACCGTTCATTCAGTTCAGCGATTACTTTTTCGGTTTCAGGGGGTGCAGATAAAAGTGATGCCCCAAATAACCAATCGGATAACAGATTTTTTAACTCCGTAATTCCGAGCAGTTCACAAAGTTTGGGCAACCCTGTTACTTTCTCATTGGCATCCATCTTTTGTTTTGTTGCATCAGCTTTTCGGCGTGATTGGGATTGTTCATCCCCCTTTTGTTCTGCGATATAAACAATAATCTCATCAACCATGTCAGGAGGGATTTCTGCCCATAGTAACGCCCCCGCAAGAGCGAGACATATCTCGTCACGCGCTCCCGATACGGTGGGGTACATCCTCAATATCACAGCTAAAAATGCACAGATTCCACACCGTCGGTATAGATCTGTGAAATCCATTTCTGGTATTTCTTCAGGGATTCCATTTTGCCATGCTACGGCTTCACCTGACGGGTGTTTTGATGGCGGGAACATTGTATAGCCGCCATTCCCGCGCAGTTCCATAACGACAAGTTTTTCTTCATCGGTGATGCCGATAAGGTTTCCTTGTTCAGCCGTCAGTTTAAACTGTTGCGTTTTTCCAGCTTTTGGACACCGTACAATTTTATGGGCATAAGGAGATGATTTTCTTCCAAAGGTCGGCAAGTTTGGAAAAATAAGATTCCCCATTATGCCGGCTTCAGTAATATCAAAATCTAAGTCCATTATGCCGCCGCTACGGTCTCCGAGAATAACACCCAGATTGCAGATCGATGGTATATTCTCAAGATCATCAACGGTCAGCTGATTATCCTTCCAGCCGTAACCCTTGTATGGCTTTTTATCCATAGCCATCAAAGGAATCACAGATACACCAGCCAATATAAGCCGCTTCATTTCATCGTAAATTTTACTCATGGCTGCCTCCCTTGTATTGGGAGGTGGAATGAAACCGCTGGCTTTCGATATACGCGTGTATGTCCTGAAGCCTATATTTTATGCTTCGCCCAATTTTAAAAAATTGAATCGGGCTACCAATACGGCGGTCTCTTTGGAGTT
>CAZAVR010000550.1:0-3072 GCA_964488435.1 uncultured Cytophagales bacterium
AATTATAAAGAAAATGTTATATTTCTTAGTGCGTTAGGTAAGCTGCCTGTTATTTTTTCCAGCCGGTTAAAACATTTATCTTTACCTGCCAATAAGATGATTAAGACTATTTTTTAACAATGGATATTTTCGTTACCGCCTCTCCGGATCCGTCAGGCCGGGTATCGTACGATTCGCTATATGAATCCATTGCTTCGCTTGTGGAAGGAGAAAGTGATTTGATTGCGAACCTGGGTAATGTTTCGGCCGCGATCAGGCAGGCTGCCGGCTTTTGGTGGGTGGGTTTTTACCTGGTTAAGGAAGGGCAGTTGGTATTGGGGCCTTTTCAGGGTCCGGTTGCCTGTACCCGTATCCCCTTTCACAAGGGTGTATGCGGGGCGGCCTATACTTCGCAGAAAACCATCGTGGTGGATGATGTGGACAGCTTTCCCGGGCACATTGCCTGCAGCGCCGAATCAAGATCGGAGATTGTTGTGCCGGTTTTCAACCGGAACGGCACGGTTGCTATGGTGCTGGATATAGACAGTGAAATACCCGGGCGTTTTGCGGAAGAAGACAGGAGGGGGATTGAAAGGATCGCCAGGTTGCTGGAGAAGAAATTGTAGCGGGATTTATTTTTACTCTTCCTTTTTTCCTTTCAGTTGGTCCGGTCGGCATAAATTTTCCCCACTCTTGCTTCTTTTAGAATTCTTTCATGCGCTTTGCATTACTAAGTACTTTTTGAAAATCGTGCTCCTGTCGAACGCATAGTCCGCAGGGATGCTGGAAAGGCAGCGGCTTTGAGCTTCGGAATGTTACCCCGGCTGCTGTAGCGGGGCAAAAAGTGTATATGGGAAGGCTGGTTAAAAATGATGAGGAATTATTTACGGCATGGTGGTTTAGCAACGGCCGGTACCAGGCAGTCGACCAACTGGACCGGCGCTGGCGGATGCTGACGGGCGATCCGCCTTTTGTCCTGGTGACTGTTACTTCGGAAACCCCGGGGCGATCTGCATAAAGCCGTACAGGAGTGGCTCGGGGAAAATACGCGTGTATTTATGTATTAATTATTTTAGCTTTGGGGAATTGAGGACGAAAGGTGTTTCAATCCTGGCGCGCTTCCGTCATTACTACAAACGAAGAGGATGGTACCCAGTGCAAATCATAAGTTTTCCGTCATAAGCGACGAAATAATAGGTAAGATCAGGAATGGGGAGTACCGCCCCGGCGACAAGATTCCTTCGGAAAACGAAATCATCAGTGTATACGGGGTAAGTAATACCACCGCCCGGAAGGCCCTGCTGGATATTGAGCTGAAAGGCTGGGCCAGGAGAATAAAGGGAAAGGGGACTTTTGTCCTCAACCGTACGATGGACCGGCGCCTGCTACGCACGCTGGGCTCTATCGGCGATACCCGGGTGGGTTTTCACGAGAAGCTAAGGGCGGAAGGGTTCGAGCCCAAAAACATTGTCCTGGAGAAAACGATCCTGGAAGAAGGGGTTTCCCTGGGTATAGGCGGGAAGCACTTCATTATTGAAGGCCCTGTTTTGAAAATCCGTCAGTTGCGTTTCGCCAATGAAGTGCTGATGAAGGACGAGACCAAGTATATCTCACTTATACTTTGTCCGCGGATCAATCATTTGCCGACTGATATTTCCTACTACAAGATTTACGAAGAGCGGTATCATCTTTCTGTTTCACATCTCAAGCAGACCCTGAGCTGTACGCTTTTTGAGCCTGGAGGCAGCGATAACAATTTTGAGGTACCTCATTCGATCCCGGTTTTCGTGCTCGACAGCGCCGTGATTACTTCGCTCGACAAAGTAGTCGAGCTGGAACATTCCTACTATCGGGGCGACAAATACCTTTTTGCGATTGAGGCGCACCCTGATTTTTAGCTGTCAGATGAGGGTTAAAGGATAATCGTCCTGTTTCCGTAAATAAACACCCTGTCGTTGAAGACCAGCTTGAGGGCTTCCGAAAGTACCGCCTTTTCTATATCCCGGCCCAATGTAGCCATGTCGGCAGCGGTGTGGCGGTGGCTTATCCGCTTCACATCCTGCGCGATAATAGGTCCTTCGTCCAGGTTATTGTTGACAAAATGCGCGGTAGCGCCGATAATTTTCACCCCTCTTTCGTAGGCCTGCCGGTACGGGTTTGCACCGATGAATGCAGGCAAAAAGGAGTGGTGAATGTTGATGATCTTTTCCGGGAAATGGCTCACAAACCCGGGGCTCAGGATACGCATGTACTTGGCGAGCACCAGAAATTCGGGTTGATAGCGCAACAGTATTTTCAGGAGCTTCTCCTCGTGCTCATCGCGGTTCAGCCCTTCATGCGATACAAGGTAGAAGGGTATATTGAATTTTTCAACCAGCGGTCTGAGGGTGTTATAGTTGCCGATTACCGCTTTGATATTGGCGCCCAGCTCATCAAATGCGTAGCGGATCAGCAGCTCGGCCAGGCAGTAGTGCTCTTTGGTGACCATCAGAACTATGTCCTTCTTTTTGTCGGACTTGATCCGTAGTCTCAAGCCCTCCGGCAGGGCCTTTTGGAGGGCGGAAAGGACAATATTCGGGTTGATTTCACCTTCGAACTCCGTACGCATAAAGAAATATCCGGAAGGACTTACGTATTCGTCGTTCCTGATAATGTTTTGCTGGTGCTCAAAAAGTACTTTGGTAACCGTAAAGATAAGCCCTTTATGATCTGGGCCGTCCATTAGCAGGATATGTCTGGAACTCATTCTTCTTCGCCGGGCGTTTGCAGGATAAAGCGCCAAAAATAAGCACTTATATTTGTTTGAGATAATTAACCCTTAATAAAAAGCATCTTCTATATGATAGATGTCGTATTTCCCCTCTCCCTGGACCAGGACGGAAATGATATCGAACCGGATGTCAAGTTTCCAGTCAAAAGTGAAAATAAAGTGTTCTGCCGTTTTTCTGACAAGCCTGACTTTCGTCGGGTTTACAAATGTTTCAGGTAGTCCGAAAGAAACACCACGTCTTGTTTTTACCTCCACGAATACCATCGTGCGGTCTTTTTCTGCGATAATATCGATTTCTGCGTGGCTGTACCGGAAGTTTCTGA
>CAZAVR010000551.1:0-3068 GCA_964488435.1 uncultured Cytophagales bacterium
CTACCCGATACTTCAGAAGAACTGCTTCCTCCAAGCAGAAAACAACCGTCGTTTGTAACAATGGCAGTATTCATTTGCTCCGAATCAGAACCGCCGTAACATTTTTCCCAGACTTTTTGACCTTGCTCGTCTATTCTGACCACCCAAAAATCTGCGCTCCCGTTAGTAGACCCGGATTCCGGAAGTGTAGTTGTCCCTGCAAGCAGATACCCACCGCCTTTAACTGGTAGAATTGCCCGAAGATAGTCGCCACCCGTATTACCAAATGCCCTTTGCCACTGCGTTTCCCCCGACGAATTGACTTTTATGACCCAAAAGTCGAAGTCAAGCCTTCCGTTAGCACCTACCGTTTTATTGCCGGTGTGACCCGACTGGCTATATCCGCCGATCAAATATCCGCCATCTGTCGTTCCGGCCAGGGATGTTAGCACTTCAACACGTGCCCCCCCGAAAGTCCTATCCCACTGCTTCCTTCCCTGCTTGTCCACTTTTACGATCCAATAGTCATCACTACCGAAATTAGGCTCTGACTTATCCCCAGCCACTCCGGCGCTACTGTTACCGCCCAGGAGATAGCCTCCGTCAGAAGTTGCCATCATCGTGGTTGGCACACTTGATCCATTTCCACCAAAGGATTTCTCCCAAATAATTTCCCCGTTTACCCTGTCTTTTCCATCAGGGTCGTTTGGCTTGCAACTGACGAGTACGATATAGAGGATCAGCCCAAGCTTACTCAAACTGCGAAGCAGCCATTCGTTTTCATGTTTCATAAAATCTTTAAAAAGTAGTCATCCTACCTACCTGTATATTTAAGATAGGTAGTATCACTCACTATCTCTTCAGCGCTTATACTGGAAAATTTAAAGTAAAGACCCTTCTTAATTATCTCTTCCGTCGATAGGCTATCAATATGCTCCTTCAAAATCAACGATATGTTTACACGCCCATCATATTCGTGGGTAATTATCTCCGGTATACGCTCCTTGTTCAAAAAAATAGAAACTGCTCTTGAAGTCATGACCTCCTTTTGTTCGTTAGAACGAATCAAATAGTTGGTTTTCATTGACTCGACAATTCTTAATGAATCATGTATACTAACAGGCGCCAGATTTTTGAAATGTTTTTCTATCTCTTCATCTGTATTAGGTCTGATACGATCGATATCCAGTGATGTCGGATTATCAGCTCTATACAAACAGTAAAAAAAAGCTTTTGGAGACCCGTTCACCAATATAATAGCCTGAGGCACACCACTTTTACAGCTACCCAGAAATAAAAAACAAAATACATACTTAATTTTAAGCATATAAAATTCTTTTAGATACTTCCACTGAGATGCTGTACGCTTAATGCGGAACGTTTTCCGAAACTTCGCCTAATTCCCCAAACAGCACCAACAACGCAATTCCAAATATTACTTCGGATGATTCATAACGAAACGCAAATACGGAATAAACAACTAAAAACCCTCTACGCTTAGTAGCGTTATTGCCCCAAGAAAGCACTGAACTTATTCACGGCTATAAAGTGACCTCCAGAGAATCAATCCTAAAGCCTTTATATATAAACCTGTAATTTTCAACTTTTCCGGAAAACACACCTGCCCGGTCTATCATTGCTCTTTCCATAGACCGACTCTTCTCCACTCTTTCAGAAGATAAATAACTAAACGTATAATTACCATGAACCTCAGGCTTTATCTTCCAAAACAATTGCTTTACTGTCAGCGCGTTTAATAAAATCCATTCAGGGGAAGAGAATCATTTTCCACAAAGTCGTAAGCTCCCATGAAGTTATTTTCCTCTTCAAATACATCTTCGAATTGCTTCAATCGAACAAATACTGGCCTTTCGGAACGGCGAGAGGGTTTCTGTCCTACATAAACACACGGTGCAACTGCAATTTGGTCTACGGTAAACGGTTGATTTGTCCCAATACCCAGGAACAACTGGGAGTCTTTCTCCCAAGTAAACAAATCCGGTAGAATATAGTTGTTAGGGGTATTATTTCTTAACTCTATGACCAGTAGCTTAGACTCATTCAAAGTATCCAATCTAAAAACAATATCCACCTTACCTCGGGTGTCCCTGGAGGTACATCCAAAAAAAACGCCTAAAACAATTAACACCACTACAAACACTTTCATGGGAATCTTATTTTTTTTATTAGGCCCTGTAAAGGATCATACAATTGAGGGTAGGTCTGGTACCTTTGTAATATGTGCGCCGGAACTTGGATCGTGGGAATAGCCCATCCATTTTTATTAATTAGTTCATATGTCATTTTTTGAATTGCAATATGTCCTTCATTATCAATGCTCCTTAAGGCACTATTCGAAGCTTGGCTGGCTAGATCATGTAATCCCAAATTAAAATGGATGACATGCCCGAATTCATGCGCCATAACTAGAGAAAGTTTCTCTTTTGAATCAAAGGCGTTTCTGGCAAAGAAGAGCCTACTGGATGCTTTTCCCTGTTTCCATATACTCGGCTGCGTTATACCAAGTACCTCACGCCCTTCTGGACTACAAAAATAACCATTTTCATACGTATATCCTTTAGGCATATACTTTGTTGTCATCCATCTGACGCCCTCTACTTCTTTAAACTGCGGATTTGCTTCTTTCAAGGCTTTTGGCGTGGAGCAATTACGGGAGCAATAGCAGGTTTAACCGGTTACTATGCACCAATTGGTATTGTACCAGGGGCACTTTATGGAGCAGGTTCCGGTGCTGTTGTCGGCGCTGTCGGTGCAGGATTAAGCGGTCAAAATGTCTGGAGGGGTGCGGCTTGGGGTGCGGCCTTAGGGGGGCTGTCCGGAGGTATTTCTGGCGGTATAGGGGCGAATAAACTGGGTGCAGACATATGGTCTGGGGCTCGACCTAGTGAAAACGTATTAGCATCCGAAATTAATGTTACTGGAGGCAGCGGTCCAGCACCATATTCCGACGAATATTTGTATAAGCTGAAAGAAGCAAATCCGCAGTTTAAAGAAGTAGAGGGCGTCAGATGGATGACATGCCCCCTAGCATCCTTGCGGCTGGTCAGGTTCCCACGCTGCTCGTCCCA
>CAZAVR010000552.1:0-3061 GCA_964488435.1 uncultured Cytophagales bacterium
GCTGGCGTTCTACCGTCTTTTTTGAAAACGATCCCGGTTACTTTCATTTTTGGCTCATTCTCTTTAAAGCCGGGTAACATATCCGTGGCAGTCAACTTTGTTTGTCCGTATTCATAAATAGCTCCGCACCCTTCACATGATCCGCCAATTCTTCTACTCCCGGCTTTCTTAGTCTGTGCCTGAATGAGTGTGAATGAAAAAAGGAATAATAATATAAAAATGGAGCCTTTCATTTTACCCATGTTAATTTAGTTTGCAAGATTTGAATCAAATAGATCATATCGCCTCCTCCCCTTTTTTTACTCCATGTCATGATAGTAGTTCCAGAAATGAAAAGGCAAATGACAGCAAGTTGCCAAAGCATATTAACTCCCCGGAGCCCGCCACCACATAGATTGAGCCCGTCTCTTTGGACTTAACATTACATTTATCAAGCTGGTATGAAAAGCCGTTATTTCATACGCCCGATTCATTGTTGTACCGCATTAGACCTATGACTGCCGGAAAGGTTGCAGCCAATACAGTTTATTTTCCGAATGCAACCATGAACAATAATAGGCAGGTCGAAATGAGAAATAAAAAAAAGTAGACTAACCACGGTTATTATAGATGAGTCTCACAATCGGCGCGAAAAGCTGGATGTCAATAGACACCGGGCGTTGGAAGGCGGATTCGCCGGTATCGCATGACTCTGAAGGTGAGACTTCGTTCGCGGAGATTTTAAGTGCTGATCTCCACTGTTTAGAAGGATTCACAGAACAATTTAAGTTTACTTGATGCTTCATAGACGCATCAGCAGAAAATTTCCCGTTCGCAATGCTTGCTAAAAACATTCCTCCGTACGCCGTGCAGCTAGCTTCCTCAAATCTGTCCACCCATACCCCCCATGAAAATCACCATTTTTTGCAAACAGTTTCTCTGCTTCCATCTTTTCATAAAAACCATTAGATAGACTTTTGGCGTCTCCAAAAAGCAGCATTGAATTAATTCCACGTTGAACAAATTCAAAAGCAACTCTGCAGAGTAATCGGCGTCCCAATCCCAACTTATGGTATTTCTTAAGCAGATATATTTTATTTAGTTCTCCCGAGAATTCCGCATGCTCGAAATGTTTATAAGGTTCGCCTTTAGCAAACCCTATCAGATTGTCACCTTCGTCTTCAATAACAATACAAAACCAACGATCATCTTTATCCTGAAAAGCTGCCTGCCACTGTGAATGACGTGTTTTAATTGTTGGAGCCCCCCAGAAACCGTGCGTTTCCTTGTAGGCCTTAACATGTAATGCCGCAACCGCCGCTACGTCTTCAGCAGTAGCCTCTCTGAATTTAAATGACTTCTTCAATGTCATATTATTATTCATTATGAGTGTCATTGGCATTGATGGAGCCTCGCTTCTTGAGGTTAACAGTACATTTATCGAACTGGTAAAAAAAACGTTAGCTCAATACCATCATAGTTGATTGTTATATCGCATTAGACCTAAGACTATCATAAAGGTTGCGGCCAGCACAATTTATTTTCTGAATACAACCAGGAACAATGTATAGACCAGGAAAAACGAGAAAAGACGTAGACTGACTACGGGTATTACTTGCCATTCCCCAATGCATTCAACTTTTCGCTCAATTCGATCAGCCCCGCCTTATGCAGGCACTCACCTGCCAGGGCTTTCAGCTCCTGCAGGTTTTCCGGCGGGACACTATTAAGCAGATCCGAAGGCTTCTCTCCATCCTTAATAGATAGCCCCCGCTCAATAACACTACTTAGCAGCAGAACATTTTTACGTGAGATTTTCAGATCAATCTTCACCGTCTCGCTCATGCCGGGGATACTCAATATGGTATCATACACCCTGGCCACATCATTTGTAGTCAACATAATCACACGTTTTAAATGGTTAAAAACTGGTTACAAAACTAACCCTCCTTTCTCAAACCATCCTAAGCATAATATGTTGAGGATGAGTTAGTCTGGCGGTAGCCCTATACCTTTGCCCGGAGTGTTACTGAAAATGTGGAGTTGAAATTGTGCAGATATGGAAATCAGGAAACAAAAGCTCTCCATCAAGGAAGCTAAAGAAATGGATATGGTGGACTACCTGTCCACGCTTGGTTTCAAGCCGGCCAAAACCAGGGGCTACGAGTATTGGTATCTCTCTCCGCTACGGCAAGAAAGAACCCCTTCTTTTAAGATCAACCGGGCACTTAACCGGTGGTACGACCACGCTCTGGGCAAAGGCGGGAACCTGGTCGATTTCGGAGTGCTGTTTTACGACTGCACAGTATCCGAATTTCTGAAGGATCTGAACGGTCATTTTTCCCTTCACCAGCCAACTGTTATCAGGCATTCACAGACGGTAATTCCAGCCCCGGAAAAACATATCAAAATAGTGGGGGAATTTTATTTGAGTTCCCATTATCTGCTCCGCTATTTAGAGCATCGCCGTATAGCCATCCGGGTAGCGGAAGAGTACTGCCGGGAAGTGCGGTACGAGTTGGGTGGAAAGACCTATTACGCCATCGGGTTCGGGAACGATTCAGGAGGCTATGAAATCCGTAACCCGTACTTCAAGCTAGGCAGCAGTCCGAAGGGTATTACCACCTTTCAAAATAACTCGGAAGAAGTAATCGTTTTCGAGGGTTTTATGGACTTCCTTTCTTTCAAAACCATGCGGCGAAATCTGAAAGAATGCAGCTACGATTTTGTAGTGCTTAACTCCCTTTCCTTCTTTGAGACGGCACGTCCTTTCATGGAGGGACACCGACGTATTCTGCTTTACCTGGATCGGGACGAAGCCGGACAAAATTGCAGTCAGTACGCCCTTTCTCTTAGCAGCAAATATGAAGACCACAGCAGCCTGTACCGGCTTCATAAGGATTTCAATGATTGGGTAATGAATTTCGGAAAGGTAGGAGAACAGGCTTTTCAGGAGCCGGAAAACCTGGAAGGAGACCTAACAGCCTGAACTTGAAAACAGCCTGAAACCCTAAAAGCCCTTTTCTTTAGTCTTGGAGACATGGAAAGGGCTGCCAGATTGCAACGTTCCTGCAATCGGCCA
>CAZAVR010000553.1:0-3054 GCA_964488435.1 uncultured Cytophagales bacterium
GGAGCACGTGCACGTGTGGCGCTTTCCGGTCTTACTGTAGCAGAATATTTCCGCGACGGAGACGGTCAGGGCCAGGGACGCGATATCCTTTTCTTTATCGATAACATTTTCCGGTTTACACAAGCCGGATCCGAGGTATCTGCCCTTTTGGGACGGATGCCGTCTGCGGTGGGTTACCAGCCTACCCTCGCGACAGAGATGGGTACGATGCAGGAGCGGATTACTTCTACCAAGAACGGATCCATCACCTCGGTACAGGCTGTATACGTACCTGCCGATGACTTGACTGACCCCGCGCCGGCGACTACGTTTGCCCACCTTGACGCGACAACAGTACTTAGCCGTAAAGTTTCTGAAAAAGGAATCTACCCTGCTGTGGATCCACTTGATTCTACTTCGAGGATTCTTTCTGCCGAAACACTGGGAGATGCGCATTATGACTGTGCTCAAAACGTAAAAACCATCCTTCAGCGCTACAAAGAGCTTCAGGATATCATTGCCATCCTGGGTATGGAAGAGCTTTCGGAAGAAGATAAGCAAATCGTTTCCCGTGCGAGAAGAGTGGAGCGTTTCTTGTCACAGCCTTTCTTTGTGGCCTCTCAGTTTACCGGTCTTCCGGGTGTACTGGTTGACATCAATGATACAATCAAAGGTTTTAATGCCATCATCAACGGTGATTATGATCACCTTCCTGAAATGGCCTTTAACCTGGTGGGTACCATCGAACAGGCTGCTGAAAAAGGACAAAAAATGCTTGCCGAAGCAGCGAAATAATTTCTTCGTTTGCGACAGCAAAGATACCGGTCTGCTGATGGTGTCTTTGCTGTTGCAACATAAACTGCCGTTAGAATGAACTTAGAAATAATTACCCCCGATAAAAAGGTATTTAATGGTGAAGCTTCGTCTGTAACTTTCCCGGGAACGGAAGGACAGTTTCAGATACTGAATGGCCACGCACCGTTGGTAAGTACCATTGGACGCGGCGATATCGTAATTGAATCTTCCGCCGGCAAAACGGTCTTTTCTGTAGACGGCGGTGTGGTTGAAGTTTTAAAGGATAAAGTACTCGTGCTGGCCGAAGCTATACTGGCCTGATACGGTTTCTAAAAATTATGCAAAAAGGGTGTCTGAATCAGATACCCTTTTTGCATTTCCGGATAGGAATTTGTAAAAAAAAGAGATACGTTTTTACCCCTACCTTCACATTATCAGTAGTTTCCTGTTCCTCTCAATTATAAGCACCTTCTTTGCCTAGCTTCTTCACCAAAAGATAATAAAAGAGCGCCCTGTACTTATTGGGATTTGAACTTCCAAGTGTATCCACCGCATATTGGATAGCCCCGTCCAGCGACGGGCCGTCTGGAAGACCCAGCTTTCCCTGTAAAAAATTCTTTTTCACCCTGTCCAGTTCTGCCTGATCTCTGGCAGAAACTTTGGATGAATCGGCATTGTAAATAGAAGGTCCCAAACCTCTTGTCACTTTTTCAAGCAGCCCTGAATCTACCGTAAGACCTAATTTCTCAGCCTCTTTAAGGTACGTAGCAAAAACATCATCAAATTTACTCATATATTCTCTATATGTTTAAAGTTAAAAAAATGGTTTAGCCTTGAGTATCAACCATCAAGTTATATATAATACTCAAAAAAGAAAAGAAAGTAACGGTTTCGCCTTGCTTTTTTGAAAACCTGACGCGCTTCTCTAACTGATTGTGCGACAAGCCCCCGGTAATCTCAGAGTGACGACTCAAGGTGTTTTACGCGTAATGTGCTACTCCTCATACCTGGCAGTCAGCCTCCTGAACTGAAAATCTGATACAAGGTTTTGCCCTCGGCCATCGTTTTTAATTTTTAGGACTTTCCTGAAAGCTATTTAAATTTATTACCCTATTTTTGACTTTGGCCTACCTTTGACCAGGGAAGCTTTTCATTTTCGCCATACGCCCGGCGCTTACTAGTTATTCAAGGAATCGAGATTGTCTATGGAACCGGATGTATCCAGGAAAAAAATCAGCAACACCCCTGCTGCGGTGAGGATGCCTATTATTTTGAGTATTACGCTTACAGCCGGTATTTTACTGGGGGCTACATTTTTTGGAAGCTCCGGAAAAATCGCTGAATTGGCCAAGGGATATCTCAAATACCGGGAAATCCTCATGCAGATAGAGCACAACTATGTAGATTCTGTCAATACCGATGAACTGGTTGACTATTCTATCAGCAAAATGCTCGAAAAACTGGACCCCCATACTGCTTACTTCAATACAGAAGAAGCTGCCGCAGCCCGCTCTCAGCTAGAGGCAGGTTTTGATGGAATAGGCGTAGAGTTTAATATTTACAATGATACTGTATTTGTCGTCACTCCACTCAGCGGCGGCCCTTCCGAAGAGGCCGGAATTGCAAGCGGAGACAGGATATTGCATGTAGACGGGAAACCGCTTTCCGGACCTAATGTTACCAATGCCAATGTATTCAAAATGCTACGCGGTCCCCGGGGATCAAAAGTCAATCTGACCATTGGAAGATCCGGAATCAAAACTCCGCTGGCCTTTGAGATTGTGCGGAACAGGATTCCGACCTATTCTGTGGATGCCACCTATATGATCAATGAAGACACCGGCTATATCAAAATAAGCAGGTTCTCAGAAACCACCTATGACGAATTTAAAAGCTCACTGGCCACACTTAAAGAGAAGGGGCTGAAGAAGCTGGTGATCGACCTCCGCGGGAACCCGGGCGGATATATGGACAGGGCTACGTCTATTGCCGATGAGCTTATCTCAGGTAATAAAATGCTGGTGTTCACGGATGGAAAAGGGAAACGCTTTGACAAAGAAACCAAAGCCCAGATCAATGGTGCCTTCGAGGAAGGCCCTGTCGTGGTGATGGTGGATGAAGGTAGCGCCTCTGCCTCGGAAATTCTGGCCGGCGCACTGCAGGATCACGACAGAGCACTTATCGTAGGACGCAGAACCTTCGGGAAGGGTCTGGTGCAGATGCCTATCAAGCTCTCTGACGATTCCGAACTTCGGCTTACCATTTCCAGGTATTACACAC
>CAZAVR010000554.1:0-3053 GCA_964488435.1 uncultured Cytophagales bacterium
ATCTCGAGGTGAATATGGACGCAAAAACGGTCATAAGGTCTGGTATTAAACTGGAACTCACAGCCCGGGAATTTAACCTGCTTGTGTACCTGATCCGTAACCAGGGAAGAGTCGTTTCCAAAGCGGAGATTGCGGAACAGGTGTGGGAAATTGACTTTGACACCGGGACCAATGTGATAGAAGTATATGTAAACTATCTGCGAAAAAAAGTAGACCGGGACTTTCCCGTCAAATTGATCCATACTCAGTTCGGCATGGGTTATGTGCTGAAAACGGAATAGTTATGCAGATCAGGACCAGACTTACCATTCAATTTACACTGCTGGTCAGTGCTATCCTGCTGGTCTCCTTCCTGGTTATTTACTATTTTACTTACAAAAACACCAAAGACGATTTTTACGACCGGCTAAAGTCCAAAGCCACCTCAATGGCCGTATTGCAGACAAAGGTAAAGTCCGTCGATAATGATCTGCTGAAAATTATTGATGAGACCAACAAGGGCTACATTTTCAATAGCAACATCTTCATTTTTGACGAAAAAAACAGGCTTATTTACAGCAATACCAATACACCTGCCATTCATCTTTCAAATTACTGGCTGGACGAGATCAGGCGAAGCAAGGAAATCCGTTACACCGACGGCGAATATTATGTGGTAGGCTTCTACTACAAAGAGTACAGGTTTAATAACGTGGTGGTTCTGCTGGGTGCTCAGGATCTCTCAGGAAAAGTAAACCTGATGAATCTTCGTGACTGGCTGATTGTGCTGTTCATCTCTGTAACCGCCATTGTAGCTATTGCCGGGTGGCTTTTTTCCCAGCGTGCGCTTATGCCTATATCAAAGGTCATGAACGAACTGGAAGGGATTCTTCCTCAGAAGCTGGATACACGCCTGGATGTGCCCAATCAGAAAGACGAAATAGGCAGGCTGGTGGCCACCTTCAATGAACTGCTCAGTCGTATCGAAAATGCCTTTCGTCTGCAAAAGACTTTCGTGGCCAATGTGTCTCATGAGCTTAAAAATCCACTCACCAAAATAAGCTCACAGCTGGAAGTCAGCCTCCTTAAAGCACGTGGAACCGAAGAATACCAGCGTACCATCACATCGGTGCTGGAAGATATACAGGAACTTACGCAATTATCCAATTCCCTACTCGAGCTGGCCAAAGTAAGCGAGGACCGGACAGATATTTTTACAGAAAGGATTCGAATCGACGAAGTATTGTGGGATGCCCGGACTATACTGAACCAAGTAAAGAAAAGCTACCGTATACAGGTAGATCTGGGCGACCTACCGGATGAAGACACATTTCTGGAACTGAAAGGCAATGCGGGACTCCTGAGAACGGCCTTCCTCAATCTCATGGAAAATGCCTGTAAATTTTCGGATGACCAGGCTGTCTACATCCACCTCAACACCACCGCAAATACACTTGAATTGTCCTTTATCAACTACGGAAAGACGATCTCCGAAACGGAACAGAACCTCATCTTTCAGCCATTTTACAGAAGTAATAAAACAGCGGACGTCAAAGGATACGGGATTGGACTGTCGTTGGTAGAGCGCATTGTTCGCCTGCATGGTGGTACTATCTCCGTACACACTATATCCGCGCCGGATCGAGGCGGTACCCAATTTAAAATAATCTTCCCTACACAGCCTCTTTAAGCAAATTCTAACGTCATTTTAACGCCATTCTAAGTAGTGGTATATTACTTTGTTAGTAAGCGGGGGAGAAAAACCAAGTATCTTTACCTTCCCCCTTCTTCACTAGCTTTTCATTTTTGTGGTGTTTATAAACAAACTTGGCAGGTTTAATTCAAACCTGCCAAAGTTTTATTAACAAACACAATTAACAATTTAAATCTCCTCTAAAACTTCTTCCAGCTCTGCCTCCTGGGTGATCACTGTGTTTATAACTCTTGGCTTGGTGATTTTCTTATTTTTGAATTTTTTGACCTTCATTTTCAGTGATTCGATGGAAAGATCCGTCGCCTCCTCAAAAGTCGTCCCCGCTTCCTTCACAAAAATACTGCCGCCCGGTACATACAGTTTAACTTCGAGCAACTTCTTTGATACTTTGTTATTCTCACTCTTGTCCAACTTTAAAAAAACCTCCCCACTGATTATTCGGTCGTAAAAAGTATCCAGTTTATCCATTTTTTGCTGGATAAAAGATAGCAACCTTGCATCGGCATCGAAATGAATGGCTTGCATCTGCAGTCTCATAAGCACACATGTTAAAGATGAAACACTAATAATAAATCCGGCCTGAACCGGTATATAAACATGTGAAATTTATGCCGTAATGTCAAGCGAACTTGTGTTTATTTTTTTAAAAGCTCCTGCAGAAGCGTGGAGAAAAAGACAAAATCTCCGCCAAATTTTTTCCGCATCAATCCAACCATAAAATCTTCATAATCAGATACATATAAATCACAATCCGCAGAAGATGCAAAATCAAGCTGCAGGGTGTAAGTAGCAGCTCCGTTATCAAGTTCGGTAAGAAGACGGAGGATCTTATAATGCGAAGGAAGACCCGTGCCCGTTACAGCTGCCACAAAGTGTGTAGTAGTCCAGTCAAGCCATTCCCGCTCAATTTCGAGACTCACGCTAAAAGTAATATTATAAATATACATATTGAATCAGATGGTAATGATCACTTCAAAACCAGACGCAGCTTGTCCGTCCAGATCGCGATTCCAGAGCAATTCCAATGCGAATCGCTCCGCAAATAAAGGTGCTCCGGCAGTCTGCTAAAGTCCTTATAAACATCGATAACGGGTACACGAAGGTCCTGATGACCTTCCAACCGCTCCAGTAAATGATTATAAACACCGGATTCAGGTCGCATTACGGAAACTTTATTGGGTATCACGGAAAGGTATACTTCATCGAAACCCAAAGCAAGATAATGCTCACGGGTTACATTGATTTGTTTTACGGCTATCGCCAACGCATCCTCATCCACCGGTGCAAAGGCTGAACTCACTTGCTCCAAAGAAGCCTCGTCCTTCGAAAAAATTGCCTTCCGATCAGCACTGACAACCAC
>CAZAVR010000555.1:0-3039 GCA_964488435.1 uncultured Cytophagales bacterium
CGGCCCGGTACTTTTTTGTTATATATAGGGGTGAATGCATGGTATTCTACCACGTTTATGGTATCGGAGGTGGGCATATTCCTCCTTATATTGCAGATATATTTATAAAAGCGAAAGATGGACGCAATCCGGGTTCTTATTTATGAAGACAACCTCACCCTGAGGAGTGCATTGGAAGTATTAATAGATGGAACAGATGGTTTTCATTTACTGGGAGGCTTTAGTGATACACTTGATATAGAGAGCCAGGTTGCCTCCTTGTCTCCGGATGTAATTCTGATGGATATCAATATGCCAGGTCAGAGCGGCGTGGAAGCTGTCCACATTCTCCAGGCGCGTTTTTCCCATATAGAAGTGGTCATGTTAACGGTTTTTGACGACGACGGGTCGGTGTTTGAAGCCCTCAGAGGCGGAGCTACCGGCTATCTGTTGAAAAATACGCCGCCGGAGGATATCCTCTCGGCAATCAGGCAGGTTCACGGAGGAGGCTCTCCCATGTCACCTGCCATAGCGAGGAAAGTACTCGTGTCACTTCAGCCTGTTAAAGAGACCCGTGAAATGGCCAGTCTTACACCGCGGGAGAAGCAGATTCTGGATCTTTTGGCAAGAGGATTGAGTTATAAGTTGGTCGCCGGCGAAGCTGACATCAGTATTGAAACGGTGCGCACACATATTAAGCGCATTTATGAGAAGTTACAAGTGCACTCGGCTACAGAGGCACTTGCGCAGTATCGGCGCTAGGGTCGTTCGTTTGTTTTTTAACAATCGGCTGTTGATGGGGAACAGGGATGGAAATTTCTACCCGGGTGCCTTTTTGAAGTTCCGAAATAATAGACAATTGACCGTTTAGCAGGGATATGCGGTGGTTCTGATTCTTTAATCCGTTGCTTTTTACATTTTTTTGTACCTGGAAGCCTATGCCGTTGTCGAGAATGGTCAGTTCCAGCATTTGTTCAGTCAGGTGTACGGTCACGATTACCTCCGTGGCTCCGGAATGCTTTACTACATTATGCAGGGCTTCTTTGTAGAGCATGGATAAATGGCGCCATTGTTCTGCAGGCAACAGAGACGTTTCGGCGTTGTCGGGGAGTTTAAGATGAAAAGTGATGCCTGTGTGATCAAGCAATTCATGCGTGATCAGACGAATCTGACCTGCCATATTGTAGGCGGGCTGCTGATAAATATTCAGGCTCCAAACGATGTTTCGCATACGTTCAATCACCTCGCGGGCCGTTTCGCCAATGGTTGAAAGTATGGTTTCAGCCTGCTCGGGCTGGTCCAGTTTTTTCATAGCGACCTGGCTCAGTATGCTGATGCCACTCAGCTCTGATCCCAGATCATCGTGAAGATCTCGGGCGATGTCAGTGCGAATGCGCTGGAGTTCCATTTGTTTGCGTTCGTTTTCCTCCAGATGAAAAATGACCTGTTCCTGCAAGGCCAGGCGCTCTGTGAGAACGATCTCCTGGCGTTTGGCCAAACCGGAAGAGAAGGCAAGAATCTGTAATACATGCCCCAAATGGTATATAGCCACTTCCGACTGAAATGTGTTGGTGTGGTCTCCTGAATTAAATTGTTGGTTCAGTAGAATGGCACACCCCATGATGATAAACAGAAGCACGCCCCAGAAAAGATATTTGACATAACTGTTGTATCTGTCCCAAAGTATGTAAATGGAGTACACTGCAAACAGAATCATCATGATGGTGATGATGTTGTAAACCTGTGCCCAAAAGGGCGATACCATACGCTGATAAGTAAGGAAAATGTCGGCGATTCCAATTGCAAAGAAGAACCGGCAGGCCAGACGGATAACCTTGTTCATTAAAGGAGAAGGCCCCGTTAGGTTGATAAAATCTCTGACGAAAAGAGAGTAACAGGCGAGTGACCAGAACAGGAAAGTAAGTGAAAAATGGCTAAGAAAATCCAAATCCCTCAGGAAAGGTATGTCTTCCATCCAGGACATATGCCCGAGGCTTGTCAGGCTTCGCAGCAGGATACACAACAGAAAACCCGAGTAATAAAGCAGCATGCTTTGCCGTAAAATAATAAACTGTAGCAAAACGTACAAGAACATGATCGCCAATAATCCCCAAAAAGCTGAGGTCATCATTTCAAACGGCCGTTCCCCGGCATACATTTCGTTCAGAAACGCCGAGTATGCAGGGTATGCAAATAGCCTGGGGCTATATTGCGTCCTTCCCGAGAGGGAGATCTTGCGATACAAGACCGATATTTGTGCTGTGCTTTTCGGCGCAAGTAAGATTCTGACTGCGTTATTGTCCCTGCGTTGCCAATTTTCGAATTGCTTGTATTGGGCAATATGTCTAGAGACCAATTGTCCGGCCTTTCCAACGGAAATCAATCCTCCATTTTCGATTTTGCCAACTGTCATTTCGTCAATAAACAGCTCAAGTACCACCCACACCGGTTTTGATTCCGGGTTGTGTAAGGCGTAAGTGGCCCGCAATGAATCATCAGTGGAAAGAGAGAAGGACGGTGGAAGGGCGATACCGTTTTTAAAAGGATAAGTGTATTGTCCCGCCACGCTCGTCACAGGGATCGCGAGCCACAGAAAAAAAAATGCGCAAAGCCTTACTCATCATCAGAAATAGTATGGAAGATTACTTTAAGTTACAAATAAAAAGCGAACAAATCTCATTTGCATTGATTTAGAGATAAAATCAGTAAACGGCAAAGAGTAAGGATAATCATTTTGGTTCTCCGTTAGTATATTTAGTTTTTCATAAGGAAATTAGCGGCCACTCTCCCATACATCAATAATATGCGACACAACTCCCTGTTCTTGCTTTTCTGGTTGACGCTCTGTGTGCCCAGCTTTCAGGTGCTTTTACGGGTATTTTTTCGGTTACAGTAGAAAATTCAGGTATATCCCACTTGCTTCGGGGAGTTGCCCGAAAGCCATAAGAATTCCGTACTTTGCAAAGACTAATAAAAGGTCTTGCTGAGAGTTTAATATATGGACAAAATAGTGTGGATAATCATGGCGTTTGCCGCGGGTTTAATCTTACCCATTCAGGC
>CAZAVR010000556.1:0-3034 GCA_964488435.1 uncultured Cytophagales bacterium
CAACAAAACTGATTTTCATACGACGATGCTTTAGGATATTGATTTAAGAAAACTTCAGGAAACCACCAAACTGACATGCATAGTAAACCGCATCCAGGTAACCTACATCAAGGCAGGCAGCATCCCTAATTACGTACCGGTAAAGTGTAAGTACTATTTTACATGGATCGCAAATTCAGATTAAGGTTTACCATTACTGACGAAAAACAGAAGCCAGCCCCTGACAATAAATCCCAAATTAAAACCCACTTAGCTTTGAAGCAGGTATCAGTTGTCCGCTAAATCGGCCTACAGCACTCCAACGGCAGTAATATAGCTGCAGACAGCCCCACGATGCCGAATTATCTGCTACCTTTACAGGCTAATTCGTTTCCACTTAAAAACGTTACGGTGTATGAAAATTCTATTATTCTGCTGTTTAATTTTATCCGGCCTGAGTGGCTATTCGCAAGAAGGAAAAGTGTTGGAAAGTCTGAAAATCAACAGCGCTATACTCGGGAAAGAGGTAAAATACAGTATATACCTGCCCAAGGGATATGATTCGGACAATCAACGTTACCCGGCCTTGTATCTTCTTCATGGATACTCCGACGACGAAACGGGCTGGACGCAGTTTGGACAGGTGCAAAGAATTGCAAATGATGTTATATCAGGAGGTGAAGCTCCCGCCATGATTATTGTTATGCCGGACGCAGGCGTTTCCTGGTATTTGAACAGCTATGACGGTAAAACCAGATACGAAGACTTTTTTATCAATGAGCTGATCCCTTTCATTGAATCTACCTACAGGGTGCGGTCAAAAAAAGAGTTCAGAGCCATTGCTGGTCTTTCAATGGGTGGATATGGCACGTTGCTTATGTCAACTAAACATCCCGAGCTATTCAGCAGTGCAAGTCCATTGAGCGGCGCCGTATGGACGGATGAGGAAGTGATGGCCATGCCAGAATCCAGATGGAACGGGTACATGTCCGACTTGTTCGGCAAGAATCTGAAGGGAAAAGAAAGGTTAAACGCTCACTGGTATAAAAATTCGATTCTGAAAATTATTGAAACCAGCCCGCTAGATAAACTTAAATCCGTCCGGTTCTACATTGATTGTGGAGACGACGATTTTCTTATCAAAGGTAACATGGCTTTACATAGCGCTATGATCGATAAAGGTATGCCTCACGAATTCAGGGTAAGAGACGGTGGCCACAGCTGGGTGTACTGGCGCACTGCATTACCGGAAGTACTCAGATTTGCAGGAAAAAGCTTCCAGCGATGACTACCAAACCGGATAACAGCTTTCCAAAACCCTTGAAACAGAATATTATTTCGATATAGTACAGAAATAAAATCAAATCGCCACTTTTTGCGTAAATTCTTCGCAAAAAGTGGCGATTTGATTTTATGACACCTACCAATTTCAAAACAATATTTGGTTCTGCATTGCTAATCGGCTACAACATCACCATTCGGCGAAAGAACCGTCAGCATTCCTCCAAACAGGATTTTTCCAGTTGTGTCCTATTGCAGCCATCTCCTCCACTTTCTCTTCATTGATTTCAATTCCTAAGCCCGGGCGGTCAAAAAGCTTGATATAACCGTCCTCTACCGTGAGTGCCTCCGGGTTTAATACGTAATCAATCAGGTCTACCTCTCCATTATAGTGAATGCCCATGCTTGTCTCCTGGATAAAGGCATTGATGCTTACAAAATCCAGATGGAGTGCTGAAGCAAAAGAAACAGGACCCAGCGGGCAATGCGGTGCAATAGCCACATCATGTGCCTCAGCCATAGCAGCAATACGCCGTACTTCTGAAATCCCGCCTGCGTGGCTGAGATCCGGCTGTACGATATCCACGCTGCCGTCACGAAAAAGATTTTTGAAATCCCAACGGCTGAACATACGCTCGCCTGTCGCTATGGGGACACTGGTAAGCTGCTGTAATACCTTCAGGACCTCGTTGTTTTCCGAAAGAACCGGCTCCTCAATAAACATCGGACGTATCGGTTCGAGCTCTTTCATAATGACCTTGGCCATCCCCCTGTGTATGCGTCCGTGAAAATCGATACCTATACCCACTTCGTCACCTACCGTTTCTCTTACCCTCACTGCACGCTCGATGATCTCATCCACCTTTTTCGGGGTATCTATCCACTCCATGTCCGGAGAACCATTCATTTTAACAGCCTTAAAACCTGCCTCTACACGTAGTCTTGCTGCCTCCGCTACATTGTCGGGCTTATCCCCTCCTATCCAGCTGTACACCTTCATTTTGTCTCTGACAGGTCCACCCAAGAGATCATATACCGGTCTGTTCAAAGCCTTTCCTTTGATATCCCAAAGCGCCTGGTCAATACCCGAAATCGCACTCATAAGTATGGGGCCACCCCGATAAAAACCGCCGCGATAAAGCACCTGCCAGATATCCTCGATACAACCTGCATCCTTTCCTATAAGGTAAGGTGTCAGCTCCTGCACACAAGCCATGACCGTGTCGGCTCTTCCTTCCACCACGGGTTCTCCCCAGCCTGTGATACCTGATTCGGTGGTTATTTTCAGAAAAAGCCACCTTGGAGGAACTTTGAACAATTGTATTTTAGTAATTTTCATTCCGTCGCGCGCATTTCCCGGAGATAAATTTAACATATACGTTAGAAATAATTTAGATGAGCATGCCTCTCAACCCCGTCGCCGAGATCGCATAAAAAAGAAATCAGATCTGCTTAAAGCTGATCTGCGGCGTTAAGTTAATGAAAACTCTCAAAAGCAATCGTTGCCCGTTAAAAAATACATACACCTGCGCTGGCAGCATACAACATCCTGATCGCGCTGTCACACCGGGCAACCCTGACCTGCGCTCCGATTCTCAGCATAGCCGGCAACGTTCCTCCCAAAAAAGCCCAATTCCCCGGGCTCGTTTATGAAAATCAGAAGTAACCGTTTATATTCACCCGATAGATACTGCAGATCTATCCAAATTATCAGTTATTTTATACTAAAGCTCAGAAAAAATGTCTCAAAAAGTGCTCTCAGTCGGGCTTATTG
>CAZAVR010000557.1:0-3011 GCA_964488435.1 uncultured Cytophagales bacterium
TTACCATGGCGCCCACGACATAGGACACGCACTAGCCGGGCTGAACATGGTGGGCTGCACCTCCTTCGCAGTGAACAAAGAATTCTCAGCCGACTCCTCACTCCTGATTGCCCGTAATTTCGACTTTAATATGGGCGATAAATTTTCGGAAGACAAGCTGATCCTCTTTATGAAGCCCGACAAAGGGTATGCCTTCGCCTCCTACTCCTGGGCCGGATTTACCGGCGTGGTTTCCGGTATAAATGAAAAAGGACTTACTATCACCCTTAATGCCGCCAAGTCAGATATCCCATATAGTGCAAAAGATCCGGTCTCACTGCTGGCCAGAGAAATATTACAGTACGCTTCCAATGTAGACGAAGCTGTAAAAATCGCTTCCAGCCGGGAAATGTTTGTGTCAGAATCCCTTATGATCGGGTCCGCTGCAGACGACAAAGTAATCATTATTGAAAAAACCCCCACCAAAATGGATGTCTATGACTCCGGGAAAGAACTGACGATCTGCGCCAACCACTACCAGGGAAAACTCCTCGCTAAGGATCCTGTCAATATTGAAAACATGGAACAAAGCGATTCCCGCTTTCGCTTCCAACGTATGCAGGAACTTCTCCGGCAAAATATTCCACTCGACTATAAAGAAGCGGCGACCGTACTTCGTGACAAGAACGCCACGGGAGATAAGTTTATAGGATACGGAAGCCCGAAATCCATCAATCAATTGCTTGCTCACCACGGCATCATTTTCAAACCCATGCAGCGCGAGTTCTGGATATCCACCCAGCCTTACCAGATAGGAAACTTCATAAGCTATAACCTGAATGAAGTCTTTGATCCGAAACAGAAAGGCATATTTCAACTGAATGATTCAACTACTATACCCGCCGATCCTTTTGTACAATCAGACGAATACCGGAAATTTGAAGCTTTCAAAATCACAAGAACAAGCATACAGCGATATCTGCTTGCGGGCAAAGCGCTAAATCTGTCAGAGGCTGATATAAAAACCTTCGTAGCCAACAATCCCGACAGTTTCCTGCCTTACCTGTATCTGGGTGATTATTTTCGCAAGAAAAAGGACCACAAACGCGCCGATGCCTTCTACGAACAGGCACTTGGCAAAGATCTCCCTTCCCTGGCTGAACAACGCGCCATAGAAGAAAAAAGAAAGGAGTTAAAGAACTAAAAAAAAGCGGGAAGAAATTCCTCCCGCTTTTAAACTGGTTCCTTATTTGTTTTACAATATCAAAATCCTCTTTTGATTACTTTTTTGAACTTTTAAGTTTCAATTCTACAATCGAAGCTTTTTGTTCAGGAGTATAAACTTTCTCTTTTACCTCCACTTTTCTCTCCACACCAGCAACTTCAGTTGCAGTGATGGTCTCAGGCAAAAGATCGTAAATACTGTTTGTCTTTTTATCTGCCAATACAGAAGAATATTCTACGTTAAACTCGCTTTTAGAAATATTATTTGCAAATACTTCAGATCCAGCTACTGCCAGAACAACTATAAGAGCAATTCTTGAAATTTTCATAGCTTTTGTCTTTTTTTATGAATTGAATATTGTTAATCCCTAATTGTGACACAAAGATAATAGCAATTATTTTAATTGCACTATATTAAGTTTATAAAAGGAAGATATTTTACACAAAAGGCAAAAATACTTTATAAAGTACAACGATACATCTTTTAAAACACAAACAAAATACAGGAAACACGGAACGACAGCGAAGAAGGCCGGTGTCTTATAAATTTGCCACAACTCACAATTGGTATACTAAATAGACTTCAAAGAAAAAGTGTTAAAGCACGAAGACTCTAAGAAAACAAATCGACAATAAATTAATAATCAAAAATTTACATATTTCACAGCAAGCAAAATCAGCTTAACAACCTATCTCCGATGCGTCTCTAGTGCCGGTCCCACACAAATCAACTCTTCTCCCATGAAAATCAAACAAAAATATAGACTACATAAAATACAACACGAACAGAACGAACCAACAAACACTCACGCTGCACTAATCCATGAAACTACCTATACAAACCTTTCAACTCAGAATACCCGGAACTACCAACTTAACAAAATACACAAACATGGTATTATCCTATAAACTTCCACAAAAAAGAACCAAGACTGGCGCGTCATACACTTTTCACGGAGTTATGATTTTCCCGGTGACTCTCATAGAATGGATAGAAGCCGGGTCGGCTTCACTTCCGGCACGGCAATACTGAATGGTCTGACTTCTTTTTCTCCCCTACTAAGTATTTCCAACGTATAGTTGCCGGCATCGAGGTTACTCACATCAAACCTCATGGCATATTTCATCGCATTCCTGCCTACCATTTCTTTTATCAAAACGTCGCCTTTACTATTTCGCACGATAAACCAGGTGGACGATCTAATTTCCTTTTCAATATTCAAACGGAGGCGCCCGTCTTTCGTAATATAGAGTCCCGTGCGGAAACCCTTAGGCTTATCGCCGTCCGTTGCCTTACCCGAATAAACGGTCAATGATACGAATGTCATGACCAACACCATGCATCTGAGAATTTGTTTCATGCGTTATATTTTGGCTAAATGTTAGATACAAGAGACACCTCTTCTCTTATGTATAACAAAGATATTTACTATCTAAGGTACTATGCATAACAAAGTACATGAGCGGCAAAAGAGCCGGATAGGTGGATTCTCACCAAAATTATCCGTTCATTCTCACTAATCCATGGCCTAACGTTCCGCTCCAGATGCTCTTACCGCTTATATTTCAATTCTACCACGACCGGAAGATGATCCGAGGCATATTTTTCACTTATTACGCGCGTGCCGAGCACTGAGAATGCCTGAGCCGGTTTGTGCATAATAAAGTCAATGACGCGATTGGGATAGTTCACAGGAATAGTCCCGGCACAATCATCTATACAACTTCTTGTAAATTGTTCATCAAAAAGCCGGATTACATCACTTCCCGGCCTGTCGTTAAAATCCCCTCCGAGAATAACCGGAATT
>CAZAVR010000558.1:0-3010 GCA_964488435.1 uncultured Cytophagales bacterium
AAAAGATCGTTACCGTTCGATTGCCCGCAAAGCTCAACCACTGCCCAAATCTTATACCCGATGGCTAAAAAAGACCGATCAATCCAGGTTCAAAACAACAATAAGCAACCGGCTGAAGGGTATCCTACACTTTTCAGCGACCTTGACATTCATCTTTTCCGGGAGGGGAAACACTTCAGGCTATATGACAAGCTGGGCGCCCATGTTTTGGAAATAAACGGCGTTGTGGGCACCTATTTTGCTGTTTGGGCACCGAATGCACGACAGGTGTCAGTAGTGGGTAATTTTAATGGCTGGAATGCCCGGGGGCACCAGCTGAATGCCCGGTGGGACAGTTCAGGTATATGGGAGATCTGGGTTCCTGACATAGGCGTCAATGAAGTATACAAATACGCAATTGTTGCTGCGGACGGATCCCTTCTTGAAAAGGCGGACCCCTTTGCTTTCTGGTGTGAAGTAGGCCCGCGGACGGCGTCCATCGTGAGAGATACGTTCTATGAATGGGGGGATAAGACCTGGATGAAAACGAGAAGCGAAAAAAACAAACTAAATGCTCCCTTTTCTGTATACGAAGTGCACCTGCCTTCATGGAGCCGCGACCCCGGAGAACCGGATCGGGTACTCAGTTATAAAGAAATAGCCGCCAAAATAGTTCCATATATCAGGGATATGGGGTTCACCCACGTAGAATTTTTACCGGTGATGGAGCACCCTTACATCCCTTCCTGGGGCTACCAGATTACCGGATATTTCTCCTGTGCATCCAGAATGGGGACACCTCAGGAACTGATGT
Organism: uncultured Cytophagales bacterium; assembly: GCA_964488435.1. Taxonomy (GTDB): domain Bacteria; phylum Bacteroidota; class Bacteroidia; order Cytophagales; family Spirosomataceae; genus JBEBSO01. The sequence goes on from CAZAVR010000558.1 coordinate 794, forward strand.
ATCTTATCGACCGGTTTCACCAGGAAGGAATCGGTGTACTGATGGATTGGGTCCCCTCGCATTTCCCCGGTGACAAACACGGTCTTTTCAGATTCGACGGCACGGCCCTATACGAACATGAAGACCCCAGGCTGGGCTATCATCCGGATTGGAAAAGTTACATTTTTAATTACGGACGTAACGAAGTAAGGTCTTTTCTGATCAGCAACGCACTTTTCTGGCTGGATCGATATCATGTCGACGGACTCAGGGTGGATGCCGTAGCCTCCATGCTTTATCTGGACTACTCCCGGAAAGAAGGCGAATGGATCCCCAACAAATTCGGAGGCAGGGAGAACCTCGAAGCAATATTCCTGTTGAGGGAAATGAACAAAGCAGTCTATCAGGAATTCCCTGACGTTCAGACCATCGCGGAAGAATCCACCTCTTTCCCAGGCGTGTCACGTCCGGTATATGTCGGTGGGCTGGGATTTGGTATGAAATGGATGATGGGCTGGATGAACGATACGCTTACCTACTTTGCCAGGGATGCTGCCTTCAGAAAATGGCATCAGGATCAGCTTACTTTCAGCCTGGTATACGCTTTTTCTGAAAATTTCATGCTTCCGCTTTCGCACGACGAAGTGGTGTATGGCAAAGGGTCTCTGCTCGGCAAAATGCCCGGAGACGAATGGCAAAAATTCGCCAATCTCCGCCTTTTGTACACCTATATGTTTACGCATCCTGGCACGAAACTTTTGTTTATGGGTGGAGAATTCGGACAAATAGCCGAATGGAATTTTGAACAAAGTCTGGACTGGCATCTGCTCGAAAACCCGCTCCACCAGGGACTTCAGGCATGTGTGAAAGCACTCAATCAACTTTACAAGACAGAACCTTCACTTTATGAACACAGCTTTTCACACGACGGATTTGAGTGGATTGATACGATGGACAGAGAAAATTCAATCCTCGTATATGCCCGAAAAGGAAACAATCCCAACGAAAACACGGTCATTGTCCTGAACCAAACCCCCGTGCCACGCGACAACTACAGAATAGGCTTGCTCTCGGCCGGTATATGGAAAGAGATTTTCAACAGCGATGCCCTCGTATACGGTGGAAGTGGTCAGAGGAACGAAATAAAGATCTTTGCGGAAGAAAAACGCTGGCATGGCCAATCTTATTCGGCCGCGGTGTCGCTTCCTCCCCTTGCCGCTATTATTCTGAAAGCAGATCAATAAATTTGAAGGCTATTTTTATACCTTTGCCTTATCTAAAAATACAACAGGTTCCGATGAATTTGAATATCCGAATAGCTACTTTACTTTTTGTCATCATCATCTTCTCCGGCTCGCAGCATAGTTTCGCCCAGAGCCTGTCCAGGATAACTTCAGGTCTGGATGTGGGAACGGGCTTTAAGGATCACGAATGGTCGCCTTCTCTTTTGTATTATCAGAACCTCAGCGGAAACAAAGCACGTTGGCTGCAGATAGGTTGGGGAATCAGGGCCTCGGGGTATTACAAAGACAACACCACGACATTGGTGGCCCCCTCCAACGCCCCTGGCAATGATTCACTGGTCTCGCCCAGGGTATCTGCCACAGGTGTCAGCTTCCTGCTGGGCATTAATCTCAAATTTAAATACTTTGATCTGGGAGCAAACGCCGACCTGATGTCCATTGCTTTTGGTTCTAAATCTCCCGCCTTGTACAGGATTGCAGATCCTTCTATGGCTTCCGACTCGATAGCACCTCTGCATAATAAGCTTTTGGACGCAGGCCCCAGGAGATTAAATGCGCTCCCCTGGGTATGGAAACAAAACAATGGAATGGGGGAAGCCTATGTTAGAATATGGCTGCACCAACGCTTTGGAATCAAGCTAGGCTATATGATCGGAAGAGCTGCTTACAGGGCCCCAAAAGCCCTCAACAACGGACAAAAGAATTTCGGAACTGCCTTCGGCATGCCTTTCGCTTCTATCTCAATGCCGATTTACAACTGATTCGCTTTTTCTGAGTTACGCCGGCGGCCCCTGTTTTCCGGCAGGGCAGCGGCTCTGGCTATAAAAAAACACCGAATGGCAGAGCAACTAAAAGAAGCACATAAATTCAGAATATGGGAGAAAAAAATCAGCGACAACGGTCTCTCTGTCAACTACATCGACGAGCTCTACTCCCGCCGTAAACCCAATGGCGAAATCCTGTTTTCGCTGCTTTACACCGATGCTATAACTCC
>CAZAVR010000559.1:0-3009 GCA_964488435.1 uncultured Cytophagales bacterium
TACTTGCCGGAGCGGAGCGTATTCTGACATTGGGGCAGAAATCCTCAGCCAGCGGTGGGATTGATCTGCTCGGAAAGCTCGCCGCTGCTGCAGACAACCGCATCGAAATTATGGCAGGGGCCGGTGTGTCGGAAAGGAACGCCGCTGACCTGGCCGCTGCAGGAGTGGATTGTTTGCATCTTACCGGTAAAGCATTCCGACCGGGGAAACAGCTTTACTTTCCTGATGATGTTTCCATGGCGGGCGAGCAGCCTGACGAAAAATCCGTTATGTACAGCGATACGGGGATCATCCGTAGGGTAGTGGAGATAGCCAATAGGAATAATTAGGGAAAATGTGAAGTCATATTAAGGTCAATTGTTATATTTGGCCTTTCGTTTTTTATTTTCCAAATAAACCAAATCAATTAACGTGAACAACAATACTTCTTTAATCTGGAATGTAATCCTCTCACTAGCAGTAGCGGTTTTATTCTTTTTGCATTTCTCGGGGAAGAACAGCAATGGCCCTGCACAGGGAAGTCCAGAGGCACTTGCCGGAAGAAAAATTGTTTATGTGCAGGTGGACACACTACTTAATAACTACGAGTTTTTTAAGGACGCGAGAAAAGAGTTCGAAAACAAGCGCTATCAAATGGAAATGGACCTTAGTAATAAGGGAAAATCTCTTGAGAATGAGATCGCCTTTTTCCAGCAAAAGGCCCCAACGCTTACGCAGGAGCAGGGACGTTCCATCGAAGCTCAGTTGGTAAAGAAGCAGCAGGATTTTGTGCAGCTGCGCGACCGGTCAGCTCAGCAGCTTGCCAAGGAAGAGGCTGATAAAAACGAAGAGCTTTATAATTACATTCACGATTATATTGAAAAATATAATAAAGAGAATAAGTACGAATATGTCATGGGGTACTCACGTGGAGGAGGTATTCTTTTTGCAGATTCTACGTTGAATGTGACGCAGAAGGTACTTGATGGGTTGAACAGCAGCTATGCTGAAAAATCTAAGAAAGAAGCTAAAAAGGATACCACTGCCAAGAAATAAACCTGAGTGTATTCAGGTGAGAAAGCGACGCACCATGCGTCGCTTTTTTTGGTTTATGGAACAGGGGATTTCAGAACATCCGTCCTACCCTTGAGGGAGATCAATGTCAATCAGAACTGTCACAACTACCCAAAGAGGAGTCCTCTTTATGTTGGCCGCCTCCTTTTTCTTTGCCATGATGGCCGCAGTCGCGAAGTGGCTTAGCCGCGATTATAGCGCTGTGCAGCAGGTTTTTTTTCGCAATATTGTGGGCGTTGTTTTTATCTCTGTCAGTATGCTGAAACGGCCGGTCCGGCAGAGAGGCGGCAAACCATGGGTGCTTGTTTCCCGGGGCGTGATAGGTACGCTCGCTCTCTATCTGTTTTTCTACGCTATAGGGTCGATCGGGCTTGGAAGGGCAGTTGTCTATCAATACACCTATCCGGTGTTTCTCGCATTACTTTCGTGGTCGATAGTGGGAGAGCGCCTTGAAGGGAAGGACTGGCTGGCTATCGCCGTGGGATTCGGAGGAATTTTGTTTGTTTTCAGGCCTGAGCTGTCTTTTTCCTTGCGTAGCCAATTCATTGGTCTGGGAAATGCACTTTTAACAGCTGTCGCTTATTTTACCATCAGGCAACTGGCTGAGTATTATGATTCACGGATGATCGTGATGTCGTTCATGTTATCCGGTATCCTGCTCCCGGCGATTTCCATGCTGCTGGGCATGAACAATCCCGCATTGCTGAATTTTGATTTCCTTTTCGGTACTTTCCTGCTTCCCGGGCATGCGATGGATTGGGTGGCTTTTTTGGCGCTGGGCATTTTTGCACTGATAGGGCAGGTATTAATGACAAAGGCTTTTTCCTATGGCAAATCGGGCCAGATAGCTACTGCCGGGTATTCCAATATACTGTTTTCAACGCTTTTAGGTATACTGATGGGTGAGACTTTACCGGATACATCCGCGCTTATCGGGATGACGATGATTATCGGGAGCGGGATTCTCGTTTCTCTGAAGACGGGATCGTCACAAGAGAAACGAGAATAAAAGGGTGAACATGATCCGGAGCTGGTCCCCTCCGGAAATAGTCAGCATTCGCTGAGGCTGATCGGGATATTGAGGGCCAGTCCGCCTTCAGAAGTTTCTTTGTATCGGATATTCATGTCAAGAGCTGTTTCCCACATGGTTTTGACGGCATTATCAAGGGATACTTTGGCAAAATCGGGATTCCCTCTCAAAGCCAGCTGGGAGGCTGTGATGGCTTTGATCGCGCCCATTGCATTTCGTTCTATGCAGGGGATCTGAACAAGGCCGCCGACGGGGTCGCACGTCATTCCCAGGTGATGTTCCATCGCGATTTCTGCAGCCATGAGGCACTGAGACGGTTCTCCGCCCATTACGGCGGTAAGTCCGGCCGCCGCCATCGCCGAGGATACGCCGATTTCGGCCTGACAACCTCCCATGGCAGCGGAAAGTGTGGCGCCTCTTTTAAATATACTCCCTACTTCGCCGGCAGTCAATAAAAAGTCGGTGATCTGCTCTTCATTGTTTCCATCGCAGAACGTTATAAAGTACTGGAGCACAGAGGGGATCACCCCGGCTGATCCATTGGTGGGAGCAGTAACTACCCTGCCGTAGGCTGCGTTTTCTTCGTTTACGGACAGCGCAAAACAATTTAACCAGTCGAGGGTGTATTGGAAACCGCTGCCGCTTTCCTTTATAGCTTTCAGCCAGTCATCGTAGTTTTGCTCCGGCCGGCCTTTCAAAAGGTCCTTACTTATATCTGTCGCTCTTCTCCGTACATTCAATCCGCCGGGAAGTACTCCCGGCTCATGGTGGCACCCCCGGTAAATGCAGTCCTTCATCACGTTCCAGATATTCATGACGCCAGCTTGTATGTCGTCCTCTGTACGCCAGGTTTTTTTCATTTTCCCTGATTACCCAGGCAATCGGCTTTCCGGTCAGCCTGCACCATTTTAAAAGATCTTCTGCAT
>CAZAVR010000560.1:0-2995 GCA_964488435.1 uncultured Cytophagales bacterium
TATACTTACCGACCTGGTAACCAGGGGAACATCTCCCCATAAACGCACCATATCAAAATAGAGCAGCGCCCGCATGAACCTCGCCTCTCCTTCGTACTGCTTCGCCAGCTCCGGGGAGATCTCAATATTAGGAATTTCCTCCAGTACTTTATTGCATCGCTGAATCTTGTTATATGAATTGCTCCAACCCGTATACAGCACAGGCAACAACGATGTTTCGGTAAATCTGGAAATCACACCATCATTATTATCCAGGCCCTGGAATGTATTGTCGCTACGCGACTCCGTAAGCATAAAAGAATATTGCTGTGTAACCAGTGCATTGCGCAGGCCATTGTAACAGCCCATGATAGCCTGGTTTATCTGCGCAGGCGTTTTATAAAACCCCTCCACACTCCGCTCGGAAACCGGCACCAGGTCCAGCTTATCACACGAGGACATGAGTCCTGCCATTAGTATAAATATGATTCGTTTCATCTGTCTGTTTTTTTAGGGATTGTCAAGGTCAGATAACATTCATTCTCCGACTAAAATCTAACGCTCAAACCAAACGTGTAGGTCGTAGCCAGTGGGTAACTTGCTCCACTGTCCACATTCGGTGTCAGCGCAGAATTAGCATGATTGCCCGTCTGGGGGCTGCGTCCATAATGATCATGCATGAACATATTGTCTACGCTCGAGTAGACCCGCACCGAACTTAGCCAATTCATTTTTTTTGTCAGGCCTGAAGGGATATTGTATCCCAGCGTCACGTTACGTATCGCCCAATAGGACCCGTCGAATAACCAGAAAGTAGAAGCTGTGGTCATATTGTCTGTCACAGCTGCGCGAGGTACCATACCGTTCCCCGGGTTTTCGGGCGAGCGCCAGCGATCCCGCCACATTCCGCCTACATTCTGCCTGGATTGCAGATTGGAACGTCCCGCGATATTCAGGATATTAACCCCCGCCTGTCCGTCCATAAAAACGGTCAGATCAAGCCCTTTGTAACTCACCGTATTGCGGAAACCCCATAAATAATCAGGTTGTGCTTTACCAACGATGTGAATATCCTCCTGATTGATCACACCGTCCTGATTCACATCTCTGTACTTGATATCGCCCACATTCTGTCTGAGGTAATGCGGATGTGTATCCAGCTCCTGCTGATTCATAAATACCCCTTCCTGTTCGAAAAGGTAAAAGCTTCCTATCGGCTTCCCGATTTGTGTAATGGCGACGCGATACCCCGCCGTCACACCATATATAGGACTTCCGTCGGGCCCTAACTCCAGCACTTTGTTCCGGTTGGCTGAAATATTAAAACTGGAACTCCACTTCACTGCCCGATCTATATTGACTGTGCTGAGCTCCAGCTCGAGCCCACGGTTACGAATCCTACCGATGTTTTGCAGCGCCGTGCTGAAACCCGTCACTTCCGGAATCTGCACATTCAGCAACAGGTCTCTGGTATCGGCTACATAGTAATCAATACCCAATTGTACGCGGTTATTGAGCACGCCCAGGTCAAGTCCGACATTGGTAGTTTGCGTTTTCTCCCAGCCCAGCATCGCGTTACTGAATGAAGCCGCACTATAACCCGGCACCTTCTGCTGGCTGGAACCTATGACGTAACTTGTCGTTGACAAGGTGCCTATGGATGCGAAATTCCCGATGTTGTTGTTCCCTGCAATACCGAAGCTCCCACGCAATTTCATTTCGGACAACCAGGAAACCGACTTCAGGAAGTCCTCCTGTGAAATCCGCCATCCTGCAGATACCGAAGGGAACCAACCCCAGCGGTTGTCTCTTCCAAAGCGGGAACTACCATCCCGCCTGAGGCTGGCGGCAACCATATACCGTTCCCTGAAGGAAAAATTGGCCCGGCCAAAAAAAGACATCAGGTTCCATACCGTTCGATCTGATCCGCCTGAACTCAGAATGGTACCTGCATTCAGTGTTTTGATCTCGTCATCAGCGAAGCCCTGTTTAGACAAAGTCATATTGCCAGATTTTGCCTCCTGATACGAAAACCCACCGAGCATATCCAGATCCCACTGGGATTTTGTCAGCTTGTAGCTGAGGATTTGCTCTGTCAGATAGTTCTCGTAAACAGAGCTGGAAGCGGTAGCCTGATTCCCCCCCGCCTCTGTTGATGTTGTTGGTGATAAAGAAAAGGTTCTCGCCGGATCGCTGCTCTGTGCCTAGTGTGGATCGGAATTTAAGCCCTTTGGCCAGAAACAGGTCGGCGTAAGCATTCACAAGGAATTGCTTCGATTTTCCTTCATTTGTATATTCCCGCAAAGTAGCCAGGGGATTAATGAGCGCTGCAAGTGCGAAAGGATAATACCCTCCTTTTTCCGTTTGCTGGTCGAGTCCGATAACCGGAGGCATGATATTCGACCGGGAAACCGGCCCGCCTCCGTCGTCCGTATTGGGGTCGTTTCTTCGGGATGTTCCAGCCGAAAAGTTGATTCCGACGTGGATAGATCTGGACAATTTCGACTCAAGGTTTGTCCGGAACGACATCCTGCGGAAATCTGACCCGACAATAATCCCCTTCTGATCAAAAAAGTTTCCTGAAAGATAATAACTGAACTTGTCGTTGGAAGCCGAAGCAGACAACTGGTAATTGTTCACAGCTGCGGTCCTGTCTACGATGTCCTGCCAATCATGGTCAGGCAATGAGGTAGGATCTGTAAGCCATACCGGATCAATCCAGTAGTTGGAATTGGTTCTGGCCGAATTGGGATCACTGGCTTTACCACCCTGCAGGATCCAGCTGTTATTTCTTTCTTCAATGGCGTATTCGATCCATTCGTCACGATTAAGCACGTCATACTTGCTGAATCTTTTTTGCACGCCGTAAGAGGCGTCGAGCTGGACATTCGGCTTGCCGTCTTTGCCGGCTTTGGTAGTAATAAGCACCACGCCATTGGATCCTCTCGATCCATAAATAGCCGTTGATGCGGCGTCTTTAAGCACTTCAATCGATTCAATATCGTTGGTGTTGATG
>CAZAVR010000561.1:0-2994 GCA_964488435.1 uncultured Cytophagales bacterium
GGTCCTGACCTTCAGCGCCTGCAACGACTTTGGCGATATCAATAAGAATCCGAACAACGCAGCGCGCCCCAATGCTGCAGGACTTCTTACGGGGGCAATGCGTAGAGTAGGAGAGGTAGTAACTGACATGATACCAGCGCTGTATGTACAGCAGTTCGGCGATGTGACTTATATTGATGAATCAAGATATAAAACAGCTATTTTCAACTATAATGTTTATTATTCAACTCCCTTAAACTCGTTGCAGCACGTTATCGATCTGAATAGCAGTGAGGAAACGAAGAATGAAGTGGCTATTTCCGGTTCGAATAATAATCAAATTGCTGTTGCACGCATTCTGAAAGCCTTCTATTTTCTTTGGCTGACCGATCGTTGGGGAGACATTGCATATTCAGAGGCATTACGCGGAAGTGGAAATTTTACCCCGAAATTTGACAAGCAGGAAGATATCTATAGAGATTTGTTTAAGGAGCTAAAGGAAGCATCCAATCAATTTGATGATGGTAAATCGGTTCAAGGTGATGTTCTTTTTAGCGGCAATGCCGGCAGATGGAAGAAATTTGCAAACTCACTGCGGCTGATTATGGCGCTCAGGATGTCAAAAGCGAATGCATCGTTTGGAAAACAGGAATTCGCTGCTGCCATAGCTGACGGTGTTTTGAGCAGCACTGCTGAAAGTGTGAGGTACAAGTATATCGCGGAAGCGGCAAATGAGCATCCGTTGTATACCAACTACATTACCCAGAACAGGAAGGACTATGCGCTCAGCGATACCTTCGTCGATTTCCTTTTATCGGTGGAGGACCCGAGACTTTCTGCTATGGCCGATAAAAATCAATTAGGTCTCTACCGTGGTGTTCCGTACGGTGTGTTTCCGTCCCAGGGGAGACCCGAAGACTTTTCTCTTGCGGCTACCAGTATGCGTCAGCAGGTCTCGTCAGTTAATGTGCTGACTTATGCCCAGGTACTTTTAGCTCAGGCAGAAGCGATTACATTGGGCTGGATCGAAGGAGATGCGAAGGCTTTTTATGAGGCAGCAATCAAATCTTCGATGGAGCAGTGGAACGTTTACAATGAAAGTGCCTACCAGGCCTACATAGCGCATCCTACAATCACTTTCGATGATGACAAAGCAGTAGAGCTGATCGCGACGCAACGGTGGGTGGCCCTGTTTTACCAGGGAAGTGAAGCTTGGGCCGAATGGCGCCGGACCGGTTATCCGAAATTAACTCCCGCCAAGGTTCCTTTGAACGGTGTGTCGGAAATACCCCGCCGTTTAGCCTACCCGTTAACCGAAAATTCATTGAACGGTGTTCACTACAAAGAAGTATTAGCGAGACAGGGAGCAGATACCCAGTATTCCAGGGTCTGGTGGGATAAACAATAAAGTAAAAGCCGGAATTTCTTTCATGCTCTGGGAATGTCAGTAATGATTCGTTTGCTTCTGATGCAAAGGAATGTTGCCGGCATCAGGTACAACAGGAGGGAGGTATTTTATCGGGTATTCGAAATGGAAAATGTATGATGAAGCAATGTAGACGAAACTTCCTTAGACAAGCTGCGGTTCTTGGCGTTACCGCTGGCCTTCAACCTTATGCTTTACGGGCCTTTCCGGGCGTTTCCCCGGGAAAGAAGGTAGGGATAATAGGACTCGATACTTCCCATAGCATCGCATTTACAAAAGCACTTAATGCTACAGAGGCCGATCCTGCGTACTTTGGTTATCGAGTAGTAGCCGCTTATCCTTACGGTAGCCAGACGATCGAAAGCAGTTATAAAAGGATCGCTGGCTACACGGATCAGATCAAGGAGTTGGGCGTGCAGATTGTAGATTCTATTCAGAGTTTGCTGAAAAAGGTTGATGTTGTGCTGCTGGAAACAAACGACGGAAATTTGCATCTGAAGCAGGCATTGGAAGTCCTGAAAGCCGGAAAAAGAATGTTTGTCGACAAGCCGATCGCTGCCTCGCTTAAAGAAGCGATTGCCATCTTTGATGCCGCTGAATTTCATCGTTTGCCTATCTTTTCTTCCTCGTCGCTACGATTTCAGAAAGCGATTCAGGAGATAGACAAAAGCCTCGTGACCGGCGCGGATATGTTCAGTCCGGCAACAATTGAAAAATCTCATCCGGATTTATTTTGGTACGGTATACATGGTGTAGAAGCACTTTACGCAGTGATGGGAACCGGATGCGGGGAAGTGATACGAATTCACACACCTGGTACTGACCTGATTACAGGGACTTGGAAAGATGGAAGATTAGGCGTTGTGCGAGGACTTCGTGAAGGAAAGCTGTATTCCGGCGGTACCGTATATACCAGAGAGTGGAACTACCATTTAGGGCCTTTCGGAGGATACGAGCCACTGCTAAAGGAGATTGCAAATTATTTCGAAACAGGCATACCTCCCGTCTCCCCGAAAGAAACAATCGAATTATTTGCTTTTATGGAGGCAGCAGACGAAAGTAAGAGACAAGGTGGTAAGTCCGTGAGACTTGAAAGCTTAATGTAAAACGTTAAATCCGCCTGCCGAAATTAACCAACTAGTAAATCAACGAATTCATATCCTCTTTCATACAATGAGAAACAATGCAATAAAAAACGGCGATTCAAGGAGAGGCTTCATAAAAAAAGCCATTGCCGGAGCTACTGCTGTATCTTTCGGAGGGGTACTTTCAGGGTATTCTCCCAAAAGTTACAGGCGGATACTTGGTGCGAATGAAAAGGTAAGGGTAGCGGTAATGGGTGTAAACAGTCGTGGTTTTGCCCTCGCTAACAACTTCGCAGCCTTGTCTGACTGCGAAGTGGGCATAGTTTGCGATGTGGATTCCCGAGCCATCGAAAAATGCGCTGCTTCCGTGGGCAAAATACAAGATGCTAAGCCTGCGGTACTCGAAGATTTCCGGAAGGCACTTGAGGACAAACAGATTGATGCGCTTGTGGTCGCTACTCCTGATCACTGGCATGCACCTGCAGCTATTCTGGCCTCAAAAGC
>CAZAVR010000562.1:0-2993 GCA_964488435.1 uncultured Cytophagales bacterium
TGAATGGTGGAGTGGGAATAGGTGTAGATACTTTTCCTACTCATGTCGGGGGTAATGCACTAACTAACTAACTAACTATAAACTGTTTGTAAAGGGTGGGATATTGGCTGAGGAGGTTCGGGTAAGAACAAGCTGGGCCGACTATGTATTTGATAAGCACTATGAGTTAAAGCCGCTGGAAGAAGTAGAGAGCTATATAGCACGAAACGGGCATTTGCCGAATGTTCCTTCTGCTACCAAGGTGGAGTCGGAAGGTCTGAATATCGGGGATATCATTCGTATCCAGCAGGAAAAGATAGAAGAGCTTACCTTGTATATCATCGAGCAGAATAAGGTCATGTCCAGGTACAGGGAAGAGCAGGTTTTACAAAGCAAAATCATAGCGGAGTTGATGACTCATGTAAAGGGAAGTTTGAAGAAGAATTGAGTTTAACTTGGTTTCACTTTAAAGTTTTGACCTATGAGAATATCAATATGCGCCTGTCTGATCGCATTCAGCCTGACAGTCGACGCACAAACCAGGGAGCAGAAGCAAGTCATCCGATCCAAATCAAACGTCAGGGAACTGGAAAGGCTTTCTGTTAAATATAAGAAAGAATATGATCAACTCATGGATTACGGCAGAAAAATGGGCTGGATCGATGAGAACGGCTTTGCAAAAGAGGACCAAAAAGAAGAAAGGAAAAGGTTTTTAATAGGAATCACCCCTGATAGAAAGCCCATATATGGTACGGCGTTAGATCAGTACGTTGTTTATAAGGCAAGAGCCGAATCGCTTTACAGCGGAGGGAGCCTGGGATTGAATGTGCATGGTGAAGGGATGACGAGCGCTGTATTTGAACCAGCATACGTATATACAGCAAATCCGCTATTTGAAAACAGGGTGACGCAGGTAGATCTTCCCAATCCTCCCCCATCAATTAGTGGATCATGGGACCACGCCACGCATGTTACCGGTATTATCGCCAACTCCAACACGATGGCAGATGTTTTCTTAGAAGAGCACCATCCTCTACAACCCGGACGTAGCGATACAATTTCAGTTCTGGGGGTAGCTTATAAGTCTAACGTTCGTGCGTTTCAAAGAGACAATGACCAGTCGAAAACATGTACTGAAGCTGCTAACGGATTATTGGTCGCAAATTATTCTTATGAAGCAAGTGTTGACTATGATGGACGGTATGGTTTGGCAAGTAGTCGTTGGGATAGTATTATGGTGAAAGCGCCATATTTTCTTGGTGTTTTCGCAGTTGGAAATGCCGGCCTTGGTTCCAGTACTCCTCACCCAGTCGGGGATCAACTGACTAATATCAATAAAAATGGGGTGGCTGTCGGCTGTGCAGGCTGGGGGCCTAATACAGTATCTGCGGTGCCATCTTCCAGCGCGGGGCCGACTGATGACGGGCGGATTAAACCTGATCTGGTTTCAAATGGAAGCTTTATTTACTCGGCTGTTTCACCATTCGTAACAGGGAGGCCGTTATACACCCAGGGTATCGCTCCTATGTCCGGAACTTCGATGGCGGCTCCGGGCGTAACTGGCGTAGTTTTGCTGATGCAACAGCACTTTTATAATCTTTATGGCAGATTTATGCGGTCTGCAACCGTAAAAGGATTGCTGATCAACTCAGCCAGGGAACATCCGTCAACACCTGGCCCCAATGCAGGTTATGGATGGGGAGTAGTCGATGCTAAGAAGGGGGCGGAAACTATCTCAGGCATGGGAAGAGAATCCCTGATTTTTGAAGATTCTATTGCACAATCCGGAGTATATAAAAAGCAGATTATTGCCGACGGTTCGGGACCGATACTGGCCACTATCTGCTGGACCGATCCGGCCGGTACCTACGCCACCACCAATAACGACCCGACACCGCGTCTTGTAAACGACCTGGATATTCGTATAACTTCAGTGAGTGACAGCTCCGTTTACTTCCCGTGGAAGCTTAATGAATCTAATTTGTCCGGCCCGGCGATTCAGGGTGATAACTATCGCGATAATGTGGAGAAAATCTATATCCCTAATCCAGGCAACGGCCAGAGCTACATTCTGAGCGTAACCCACAAAGGAACTTTGGTGAACAGTGGGCAGCGTTTTTCCCTGATCGTTACAGGCCTGAAGGATTGCGTAGGTTCAAAATCGATTGCGGAGGACGTCAACGGCTTAGAGCCCGATCACCAGGAGGCATCACAGAAAATAACTCTGAATAATGAGATCTTTGCAAACTCGGAAGCCATTTATCATGCCGGTGGAGAAGTATTATTTACAGATGGATTTACTGCAAGAGCCAACTCTACTTTTAGAGCATATATAGAAAGCTGTACGAATGATTATGGCGCGCGAAAGGGGATTTACGACACGGGAGAAGTGACTACGTATAACAATCCGCGCTTACCTCTTGTCGGTGATCTTGAAACTGAAGAGCATACCTCCAGTTATATTTTTCCAAATCCCAATTCAGGTATCTTCTCGGTCAAGTTGGGAAGCCGTGTATCCGGGTTTTATGAAATATCGGATCAGATGGGACATATTTATCTGTCAAATGACTTTGAAGACTCCGATACTTTAGACCTCAACATAGAATCTTATACTCCGGGCATCTATCTTCTAAGAGTAAAGCTTAAAGATTCGGTAATTGTCCATAAGATAATCAAAAAGTAGGCTTTTAACACCCTGGTACTGATAAACAGATAGCCGGGAGAGCATACTTCAAGCTCTCCCGGCTATCTGTTCAAAAAGCTAATAATCAGTGGTTTATTATTAGCTTTCCTGCGACTGATTTTCGATCCCCGCTTTTCGAAGATACATTTACCCGATAAACATAAACTCCAGCTCCGAATGTATCGGTAGGCCTCCAATACCATTCCCTGGTTGGATTAGGACCTGTAAAATCCTGCCTGTTAATTTCCTGCCCTCTTGCATTGTAGATGATACACTCGATCGCACTCAATTCTTCTCCTGCTGCACCCTCGAGCTCAAACCTGGCGTAGTT
>CAZAVR010000563.1:0-919 GCA_964488435.1 uncultured Cytophagales bacterium
CCTGTTTTTTTGATCATGCTGCTGTTTGCAGGATGTACTTCCAATTTTCTTAATGAAAATCCGAAAGATGCCATCAGTGAAGGTATTTTTTGGAACAGCAGTGAGGATGCTTATAAGGCTTTGATGGGCATCTATGCAACTTATGCCGAGCGAACAGCCGAAAGGGTTAACAACCTGGACAAGTCGATGATATGGATGTCATCGTATGCGGGCTATTCGAGTTGGAGGACATTCGACTGGACAAGGGGTATCGAAATCCAGCCTACGCACGGTACGGTGACGACCATGTGGCGTAAAATGTATGTTCAGATAAGCCGTGCCAATTACTTTCTTGATAATATAGACAAAGCAGTAATAGACGATTCTGAAAAAGCCCGGATGATAGCAGAAGTGAGATTTTTGCGGGCGTTCAGCTATTTCTGGTTGGGCCAGACTTATGGCAATGTGCCGCTGACTACGCATACTCTGACTTTCGATGAAGCCAATTCCATTACCCAGACTCCGGAAGCCGGGATAAATGAATTTGTTCTTAAGGAGCTGACGGAGATTGTTTCCGCCTTGCCTTTGGCACACCAGGCCTCAGAAAAAGGCCGCGTGGAAAAAGGTGCGGCGCTTGCCCTGAAGGGGCGTGTATTGCTTGCTGGAAAGCAGTGGCAGCAGGCGGCGGCCGTATATAAAGAAATCATGGATCTGAACCGTTATCAGATAGATCCGCGCTTCCAGCAATTGTTTATAGCAGCCGGCGAAGATAACCCTGAATTTATTTTTGTAAACAAGTACATGGAGAACGAATTCGGGGAAGCCATGTCGCAACACACTATTCGGAGTTCTCTGTATGGCGGTTTCAATGCGTGCAATATCTTCCAGCATTTCATAGATGAATTCCCCATGAACGATGGAAAGCCCATTACTGAGTCCC
>CAZAVR010000563.1:929-2979 GCA_964488435.1 uncultured Cytophagales bacterium
TGTACGATCCGAAGATGCCATTTGCAAACCGGGATCCGCGGCTTTATGCGACGGTTTTGTTGACGGGATATTCAGTGGTGGATGGTAAGGTCTTCGAAGGAGATCCCATCACCATTGCCAGAACCGGGCAAACAGGGGCCAACATCACGGGATATATTCTGCAAAAGTTCTGGGATCGTGATTTCAAAGGAAACCGGCAATACTATGGCGGAGATTATGCACAGATTCGCTATGCGGAGGTTCTGCTTGGACGCTTAGAAGCTGAACTTGAATCCGGGAATGCGATCACCCGGGAAATACTGGACAATACCATTAACAAGGTAAGGAAACGAGCGGCCGTGAATATGCCCGCCGTGACGGAGACCGACCCCGCAAAGCTCAGACATATTGTGAGAAGAGAACGTGTCGTAGAGCTTAGTTTTGAAGGAGGCGTCGAGTATTTTGATCTGCGGAGGTGGGGCTTGCTGAAAGAAAAAGTAGGCCGGGATTACTATGGAATGAAAATGACCGACGATCCTGCAAATTACACTGGTACTCACCGGATTAATACCGAAGGATATTTGTATATTGGACAGCAAAGATTTTATGATCATAATTATTTGTGGCCTATACCGCTTTCGGAACTTGATGTGAACAAAAAGCTCAGGCAAAATCCGGGGTATAATTAAATTTCGGAGATCAGAAGGGCGATTCGGCAGGTTGATGAATGGCATCTGATTGAAGAAATAAAAGTAAAATTAAATGGAACAAGCCCCTGGCGCTATGATGGTCTCACCGAGGCTTGTTCCTTCCGACTTTCAAATACTAAAAAACTGATGAAGAAACTTTGTTGTCTACTGATCACGATCACTGTGATCTGGACAGGGTGCAGATTAAGCAGAAATGAAAATACAGATGTAAGCAAGCTCGGTGTCAATGAGGAGGTGACGGCGCATCTGAAAAGTTTCGAGGGACGGGGCGCACTAACGGATCAATCTCAGCCTGTTCCTGCATCGGAAGCAGTCAAACGTTTCAAAACAGCAGACGACATACGTTTGGAGCTTGTGTTATCCGAGCCTCAGGTGAAGCAACCTGTAGAAATGAAATTTGATCGGATGGGCAGGCTTTGGGTGGTACAATACAATCAATATCCTTATCCCAAAGGGTTGAAGGTGACCGGTGTCGATAATCATCTCCGTTTAAAATTCGACAAAGTTCCCCTGCCCCCTCCTTCAGACGTGAAAGGTGCGGATCGAATCAGCTTTTTCGAAGACAAGGACGGAGACGGTAAATACGAAAAGTCGACAGATGCCATCACGGGACTAAACATTACGACAAGCGTCTTGCTTGGCAAAAAGAGAATATGGGTATTGACACCACCTTATCTGGTTGCCTACTGGGACCGCGACGGGAACGGGATTCCTGATGGGGATCCGGAGGTGCATCTGAGTGGATTCGGGCTTGAAGATACACATGCCGTAGCCAACAGTCTGAGATGGGGACCCGATGGTTGGATTTATGGTGCGCAGGGAAGTACCGCAACGGCCAGAATTACCTCCAAGGCCTCAAAAGCCGTTTACTTCAGCGGACAGGCCATCTGGCGTTATCAACCCGAGTCAGGTGTTTTCGAAGTGTTCGCTGAAGGTGGTGGCAATACCTTCAATGTTGAAATTGATGCCAAAGGTCGTATCTATTCAGGCCAGAATGGCTATGGAAGAGGACCTTATTACAAGCAGGGAGGATACTATACAAAGAGCTGGGGTAAACACGGGCCTCTGACCAACCCCTATGCGTTCGGTTATCTCAATGATATGGAGCTTGAAGGGGAAAGAACGCGTTTTACGCATTCGCTCATACGCTATGAAGGAGGCAGGCTGCCCCAGCGTTACGAGGGAAGTATGATTGCCGTGAATGCGTTACAAGGGTACCTTATTCTGACCGCCGTTGAAAAATCGGGTTCTACCCTGAAAAACAGGGATATAGAAAAAATAGTATATACAGGTGATCGATGGTTCAGACCGATTGATATCAAAACCGGACCGGATGGGGATGTGTATTTTACAGATTGGTA
>CAZAVR010000564.1:0-2519 GCA_964488435.1 uncultured Cytophagales bacterium
ATCAGTCTCCATTGGCATAATGTCGATAATATTTTTCAGCGGAGAAGCGATGTTGATGAACGCACGGTATAGTCTTAGTACTGAGTGGCGGCTAGGATATAACGATATGCATGGATACGAAGTGGAAACACATTTCGGTAGATATATCGGGAAGATGCAATGGTTGATGCCCTTCATAGGTTTTGATTGGCGCTATCGCAGAATGGGTATCGACGAGCATGAGAAGAATATTTTTGGGCAGGTGAATAAAAAGGACAATCGTGCCGCCGTGAGCCTCGGGGTGATGTACACTCTGCCGATGTTGATCAATGTGCAGGCCGAAGTATACCACGACGGAATTTTCCGACTATCGCTGATGAGAGAGGATATTCCGGTATCCAGAAGACTTAGAGCTGGATTTATGGTTAATTCTGACTTGGAGTACATGGCCGATTTACGATACATCATTACAAGGAATATCGGCGTGCGGACCCACTATGATAGCGATATGGGCTTTGGACTCGGGCTCTCTCTGAACTACTAGAGTTTATATTTGTACGTTGGTATTTCTTTAAGATATGGACTCATGAAGGCTTTTGGGGGAGGACACACGAAACGATCACCTCTGTAAGTAAAGTTTACAAAAAAATGTCAAAATATTCTAATTACTAGTGTGGGTAACGAATACAGTTTTGTATTTTGCTAACGAAAAAAACAGAGAAGAGGATGAATACACATGAGCATCATCAACATCATCACCGCAACTATTCTGAGGAATTTGAAATTAAGGTATCTACTTCCCCGGAATTGCCAGAAATTGGAAAGCCCCTAAATATAGTCATAGAAGTAACCAAAGATGGCAAAATTGCCTCTTTGGACGTGGTCCATGAAATGAAGATCCATCTTTTGATTGTTAATGACCAACTAACCTGGTTTGACCATATTCACCCCCATGAACAAAACGACGGAACTTTCGTAGCAGTCGAGACATTTCCTTTTTCGGGAAAGTACCTGTTGTTTATGGACTATAAGCCAACAGAAGGAGCACCGGATGTCCATGTTCACGAGCTTAATCTAGCGGGTGAAAAGGTATTGCAATCCTTGCAAATGGAAACGTCGTTTGTTTCCACCGTTGATGGCTTTACTGTAACTTTGATAAACGGAGATGATTTTAAAACAAAGAGGAAGCAGGCACTAAAGTTTTCCGTGGAAAAAGAAGGAAAGATGCTGTCGGAAAAAGACATGGAAAATTATCTCGGAGCAAGTGCTCATATCGTTATGATCAGCAGGGCGGATAAAGATTTTCTGCATATCCACCCGATTTCAGATGGTGATTTCCCCATTTATGCCGAAACGCGTATCGAACAAGATGGAATGTATAGAATTTGGGTTCAATTCAAGGTAGACGGCATTGTACGAACTGCTGACTTTACAGTTAAAGTATAGTTTCCATATTAACAACGATTGAACTTATTTCAAACGCTCATAGTGTATCGGCAGGAGAGCAACATTAGTACAGGCTGTCCTGATTATTAATAGCTCATTAAAATAGAGCAACTTCCACAAAGGTGCTCCGTGCTGGCTACCGGTAAAAGGGCACTTCGGACTGACGTTCCATAAGCCTTATACCGAGGCAGAAAATCACTAAGAATTTGGACAAGAAGGGACCACGCAAAAAAGGTTGCTAAAGAAGACGTTATAATGGGTATCCGAAATTCAATAGACACAATCGAAAGAATTTGCAGGGAACAAGTTTGGCAATCAAAACTAGAGACAGTTTCTCGAACTCTACCAAGACTAGTTTGAAACCGGCGCTTAAAGGATACTAGCCGGAACTTCGAAGAAGATTCTTCAGAAGTTCCGGCTTTTGTGCGGTAGGTGTTGTTAGTTTGATATACCGGTCGCGTACGAGCAACCCCGAAGCCAAGCGAGTATGGATTCAAAAACTACTTTAGTTAACCTGACCGTTTGGCCGGATCAGGATTTCGTTTATATCGTATGCTTCGGGTTGTGATATCGCATACGCGACGGCTCTTGCGACTGAATCAGGCGATATAGCCTGGTCAAGCAGTCCTTGCATACTCTTTTTGATATCCGGATCCGTTACAGTGTCAGGTAGCTCTGTTTGAGTGGCCCCGGGAGAAATAATCGTCGTTCTTATACGATAGGGCTTTACTTCTTGGCGGAACCCCTCAGAAATAGCCCTCACGGCAAATTTCGTAGCCGAATAAACTGCGCTTCCGCTATTTACAGGAACGCGATGCCCCGCCAGCGACGCTATATTGATCACGTGACCGCTCTTTTGGGCCTTCATTTGAGAAACGACTGCCCCAATGGCATAGAGAACCCCTTTGATGTTCGTGTCAATCATATGATCCCATTCATCGAATTGTAATTTATCGATTCGGGAGAGTGGCATTATTCCGGCATTATTGACCAGTACGTCTATACGGCCTTACGATTCGACCGTTTTGTCTATCAAATGCTGAACATCGGCACGTTGTGTTACGTCGGTTCGGGTGATCAATACCTCGCCGCCA
>CAZAVR010000564.1:2538-2978 GCA_964488435.1 uncultured Cytophagales bacterium
TTTCTTGTCTGATGGCCTCTAGGCGATCCATCCGACGGGCGCCAAGGGAAAGACGGGCGCCAAGTCGCCCCAGATGTATGGCGATAGCCTTCCCTATCCCACTGCTGGCGCCTGTTACAATTACTACTTTACCCTGGATCTCGTTGTCGGTCATGAAGTCTTTCACAAATAGTATTGTTATTAAATTTACATCGAATTTTCTGCTTTTGGCAGAAACGGTAATGTCAGAGCTGTGCTCTCTTCTGCAGCGAACTTTTCATCAACTTTTTATCTACCCTCAACATGAAATCCCGTCGTTTCTTACGCGGATCAAGTTTCTCAAGTGATTCCAACTCGACCTGCCTACTCTTCCATCTGCCGGCATCTTGCTTGTATATTTCTCCTGCGACACACATACGTTATGTATTCTCGAGCAAGTACCCGAATAAAATAGCCTGAAA
>CAZAVR010000565.1:0-2977 GCA_964488435.1 uncultured Cytophagales bacterium
CCCTGATCGGATTGGGAGCGAAGACAAATCTGAAAACGGAGTTTGATGAAACCGCCTACGATCTGGCCAAGGAGAACAACTTCCTGGCCACGAACAAAACTCCCCTGGATTTCTTGAAATAATCTCCGCGATAACATGCTCATGTGGTGCTATCCGAAATTTACCCCGGGCAGTGGGAAATCCATTGGTTTTCAACTGCCTCATAATGACACAAACAAATGAAAAAATCTCTGAAAATTATCCTCACAGCCCTGTTTGCAGTTTTATTTTCATCGGCTTCTTTTGCCCAGACAAGCAAATATAAGTGCATGATTCAGATGAATAGTTATGAGGGAGAAGCAGCGTACGTTGTCATTTCTCTCGTTAATCCTCAGGGGGTATATGAGAAAACCGTGTTTGTTCTTGGGCCGGACAAGCAATGGTACAACACGGTGAAGGATTGGTATAAGTTCGAGTCGAAAGCCAAGTCAAAATTGAGTGCCATCACGGGGGCGTCGGTTTCGGGTGGAGACAGGGCGATGAAAACGATCGAAATAGACGATTCGAAGATGAACAAAGGCTATAAGTTACGGTTCGATTCGGCAGTTGAGGAGAAAGACTATCACGTGGGTGACGTAGAAATACCTTTGACTACGGAAGCGATAGCGGAGCGGGCAAATGGTAAGGGGTACCTGCGTTTTGTTAAATTGAGTAAAGTTCAGTAAAGCGGAATGACCCTGTCCATTTGGAGGTATGCGCATTTAGCTCTGGCGATTGTTTCATCGGTTTTTCTGTTTATTCTATCTGTTACAGGGATTATTCTGGCGGTAGATGCTGTGAAAGAAAAACAGAGCGCGCACAAGGTAAGTGACTTTGAGACCATTACGCTGGCAGAATCTTTGCCTTTGTTGCTTAAGGAGTACCCGGAAATAGTAGAAATTACTGTCGATCACAATCAGTCCGTCAAATTAGATGCGCTGGACAAGGAAGGAAACGAGGTAAAGGCCTACATTGATCCGCGTAGTGGCAAAATACTCGGAAAGCCTGAACCGCAAAGTCAGTTTATTCAATGGACGACTGCGCTTCACAGATCTCTTTTCCTCAAAGAACCCGGACGGATTATCGTCGGAGTGGTTTCCTTCCTGTTGTTTCTGATCACCATTAGCGGAATTGTCCTTATTGTAAGGCGTCAGCAGGGAGTTCGTCATTTTTTTGCGAAAATTAACCGCGATGTTTTCGAGCAATACTTGCATGTGACCGGAAGCCGTTTGCTTCTCATTCCCATTCTTGCACTGGCACTCACAGGGACTTATCTGTTCATGGTCAGGATTGAGATCATCAAAGGTGCAAGTGAGAAAGTCAGCCTGACCCAGCCCACAGACCATACAGCGTCCAGACCATTGGCGGCCTTTCCCATTTTCCGGGAAACAAAGCTGGCTGATGTGGAGAAAATAGAGTTTCCCTTTGTTGCGGAAGATCCGGAGGAATTCTTTGTGCTGAAGCTGAAAGACAGAATGGTGACTGTTCACCAGATCTCCGGGGAGATTGTTGCTGAAACCAAACATCCCTACACGGCTGCTTTGGATAATCTGAGTCTCGATATACATACCGGACGGACCAATGCTATCTGGGCTATTATCCTCGGGATTGCTTCGCTGAATATTCTGTTTTCGATTTATACGGGCTTTGTTATCACCTTTAAACGAACCCGTACAAGTATCAAAAACAGGTTTCGCCCGGACAATGCCGAAATCGTCCTGTTAGTCGGTACCGAGAACGGAAGCACACTTTTTTTTGCGCATCAGATCCACAGCCAGCTTCTGGCAGACGGAAAGAAATCCTATCTTACCGAATTGAACCGGTTTGGCAGATTTCCATCCGCAACGCATGTGATTGTGTTCACTTCTACCTATGGCCTGGGCACAGCGCCGACCAATGGTAAGCGTTTTGAGCGCCTTCTTGTCGAGTACCCTCAAAAACAGCCCGTCAAATTTTCTGTCGTAGGTTTTGGTTCCAAAGCATATAAGGATTTCTGTGCCTATGCCGTGCAGGTAGATGAATTGCTGGGTAGGCAGTCGTGGGCATCACGCTATCTGGAACTGTTTAACGTGAATGACAAATCCACCGATGACTTCGTGGAATGGGTCCATGCCTGGAGTGAAAAATCGCTTGTTGCACTGGCTACAGCTCCTGCGGTTTACCAGAGGAAAGCCGCAGGTTTGAAAAAGCTCAGCGTAGTGGAGAAGACCCCGGTCAGTGAGGATAATTCTACCTTTCTGATGCTTCTGAAACCCGAAGATAAGGTCAGCTTCCGATCGGGGGACTTGTTGGCGATCTATCCGGTACAGGACAGTCGTGAGCGGTTTTATTCCATAGGCAGCAAAAACGGAATGATTCAACTCGTTGTGAAACTGTACACCGACGGGCTGGGATCAGGTTTTCTTTATGCACTGGAGAAGGGCAGTACGTTTAAGGGGCGAGTGGTCAGTAATACCCATTTTCATTTCCCTGACAAAGCGCACGCTGTGGTGATGATTGCCAACGGCACCGGTATCGCTCCTTTCCTTGGTATGATTTCCTGTAACCATCAGCAGGTACCCATACACCTTTATGCAGGTTTTCGTTATGACAACGACCTCATCCGTGATTATCGGCAGTTTGCATCGGAAGAAACCGCAAAGAATCATCTCAGCGGGTTCCATATCGCATTCTCCCGGGGTGAACATCCGCAGTATGTAATGGATCTCATCAGGAGGGATGCGCTCTTTTTCGCCGATCTGCTATCCCAGGGAGGTGTGATCATGATATGCGGATCTCTGAGTATGCATAAAGATGTGGAGATGGTGCTGGAAAAAATTTGTCGGGATACCAATAACTCTGCATTAAAGCACTATGTGGAAAACAGGCAGATTCTAACGGATTGTTATTGAAATGAGCAGACTGTTCTCTGTGCTTGTCAGAAAAAGTCGCCTGCTTGGCCTGGTGATCGCCTTCAGTC
>CAZAVR010000566.1:0-2972 GCA_964488435.1 uncultured Cytophagales bacterium
TCAATGAGCCTATGGCAACTTGCAGGACTGAAATCACCTCGCTTGATCAGCTTGACCTTTCGAAGCTGTATTCCTATGCGGATTATTTTAAGTGGAA
The DNA here is from genome assembly GCA_964488435.1 of uncultured Cytophagales bacterium. Classification (GTDB taxonomy): domain Bacteria; phylum Bacteroidota; class Bacteroidia; order Cytophagales; family Spirosomataceae; genus JBEBSO01. The sequence goes on from CAZAVR010000566.1 coordinate 98, forward strand.
GTTTGAGGAAAGAGTGGAGCTGATCAGGGGGATGATCTATAAAATGAGCCCTGCTCCCGGACCGATCCATCAGGCGATTTCCATGCGGCTTTCAAGTCTTGTTTATCTTGTTTTTAGAGGGAAGGTTTGCCAGGTTTTCGCTGCACCGTTTGATGTCCGCCTGCCTGATTCAAAAAAGCAAAAAGGTGACGAGCTTGTATTTACGGTAGTTCAGCCGGATTTATGCATAATATGCGATCCTGCAAAAATCGACAAACGTGGTTGCATCGGCGCCCCTGACCTGGTAGTGGAGATCCTTTCGCCGGGGAGTACAAAGAAGGACAGGCAGGTTAAATTCGGCCTTTACGAGGAAAACAGGGTAAAGGAATACTGGCTGGTGGAGCCGGCTATCAGATTGATCAGGGTGTATGTTCTTCGCGAGGGGAAATACATAGGCATTAAGCCCTTTACAGAAGACGACGAGATGACCTCTCCGTTGTTCCCGGAGCTGAAATTTAAGGTAGGGGAGGTGTTCGATGGGCTGACGTCGGACAATATTGTAGAAGACTCTCCCGAACACTACGGCCCGGAGATCGTGTCGCTCGACCAGCTGAGCCTTTCGGCAATCTATTCCTACGCTGATTATTTTAGATGGAAGTTTGAGGAAAGAGTGGAGCTGATCAGGGGGATCCTATATAAAATGTCGGCCCCAAGCCTCACACATCAGCGCGCCGTGACGTTCTTTACCGGAACTTTTTTTAATTTTTTCAAAGACAAGCGCTGCGAGGTCTTTCCTGCCCCCTTTGACGTCCGGTTGCCGGACTCAAAAATGCAAAACGGTGACGAGCTTGTATTTACGGTAGTCCAGCCGGATGTATGCGTAATATGTGATCCTACAAAAATCGACGCCCGCGGCTGCATCGGCGCACCCGACCTGGTGGTGGAGATCCTTTCGCCGGGGAATACCGCAAAGGAGATGGGGATTAAATTCGATCTTTATGAGGACAACGGCATAAAGGAGTACTGGCTGGCGGAGCCGGCAGATAAAACGATCATCGTGTACACCCTCGGGGACGGGAAATATGTTGGTCTCAGGCCTTTTACCGAAGCGGATGAAATGGTGTCGCCGTTGTTCCCGGGGCTAAGGTTTAGGGTGGGTGAGGTGTTTGAGTGAGGAGTGTGGGGCGGGAAGCATTGTTGTGTTTTATAATAAAAGTAAATGCGATGAGAGAACTCACGACGTCAGAAAAGAAAGTTGCCCTGGCCTGCATCAAGAATGGACTGGAAGCTGAATTCCGCAAGGGGCCGGAAGAAGTAGAAGCAGTACTTAGCAACTGGAAACAGGGAAAGTTTAAAGACAACAACGAGGCCTATTATAAAATGTATGCAACGCTCGATATAAGGGACAAGACCATCGGTAGGCGCTATCACAACCTGACTAGCTCGAGATACCTTATTACTGTCGCTGGGTTGTATGTGGAAGGGTATATAACCGACGAAGATATCCAGGGTTTTTCTCCGGGCGGCATAGAAACTATTCTATTATGGAAGCAGAATTGGGAGTCATAAGGTTCTCTCTCTTACCCTTTCCACCACCGTTCTGGCAAGTCGGTCGCCCAGGCGTTGGGACTTAGGGGAAAGTAACGACGATATGATAGCCCCCAATCCTCCGGTAAGGGCAAAATCCGGTAAACTGCCGGCCCACCTCAGCAACGCTTCTTTAGGTGTGATGCTTGAACCGTCTTCCTTTTTTACCCGTATCCCGCAAATAAACTTGCCGATGGTGAAACCGCGGGTCAGAGATTCCAGCAGAGGGACATACAGCATACAAAACGGCAGGTACATTATTGCCTCGTATACACCATTAAACAGGCGGTCATAAGCCATGAGATTGTCGCGGTTGATCCAGTCGTAGAACAGGCCAAGCCCAAGCCAGAGCAGGGAAAGGTCGATGAAGCGGGCAAGAATACGCAGGAGGATGAACTTGCGCATGATGATATCCGGTATAAGAATTTGAGTTGACCTCATTTCAATTCGCACGTTCGCGCTCCTCCTCTGAGCCGGTTTTTCGTTTTAAGCCGGTTTTAATTTTATTGCTTCCAAAATTATGATTATAACTAAGCCGGACAACCCTTGGTTCATAAATAACAGCAGAGGACGATTCGATACCCTCTGAAGCCAATGCGTATCTTCCAATCCGTTTATTCGTCCACAACACATCGGTAATAGATACACGTACGGTACTTTTTGGATTTATGGCATGTTGTAGGCCAAGTATGAGAGAGCCATAGGCCGGCCGCCTGAAAATACCCATAGACTGACTGGGTGTGTGGTAGAAAGCCGTAATTTCCGCAGCACCCGCCGGCCATATTTTAAAATAATTTGTAGTATTTACCTGCCCATACCATTGAGAAAATGAAAGGTAACTGTTCCCATATTGGGTTTTCGATTGTTGCCAAACGGCCATAACCTGGGTTTGGGAATGCCACCAGGATGTAATCTTGAAAGGAAGCGAAAAAGTAGTCGTAATTGATTGTGACTTATCTATATTTTGGGTATTAAATAGTTGTCTGACGGTAGAATCGGTTTGGATGATATGTGGCTGGTAATCAAAAAATTGATTTCTGTCTATCCCATAACGAACCGATAAAAGATAGGAGTCAAGAAAACGGTAGCTAGCCTGAAAAATATTACCCAAAGTAGGAAGAATGCCTGGATTTCCGGTACGGATAGTATTCGGACCTATAAAGATCATCGTTGGTGCGAGCACCTTATAAGGCGGTCTGGTGATACGTTGGCTATAAGAAAATTGTAAGCTACCGTGTTCGTTTCTGTTATATGGGGAGTGTAATTTGAACTCTGTCTGGTTTGCAATATTTGTTTAAAGTTATTTTTT
>CAZAVR010000567.1:0-2969 GCA_964488435.1 uncultured Cytophagales bacterium
CTGACCGACATCAACGCTGGTGTAAGCTACTCACGCGGCAGCACCGGATCCTATCAACACCAGGAGCTTATCCAAAAAGTCACCCTGGACGCGATTCGGCACGTGGACAGATGGTTTGCCTCCAATGATGGGAAAAATCCGAATCTCGTTCATCAGCTGGTCATTAAATTCCCTCAGATAAGCAAGACAGAAAGTGAAGACACTGTATTTTATCATTTTGACAGAAAGCTCAACTGGGACGACTTCAAAGCCCGGCCGCCAGGCCGCGGCATCTACGCTGCCACGGTATTTGCCAGCTTTGGTTATGAAATCAATGTTAAAGTAAACAGAAATGTGGCAGAACTGTCTTTCCTGCTCAAGGTTTATGTAGTGAAAAATATGTCCTGGGTATTACCACAAGCAAAGAACGAATATACTCTGGCCCACGAACAGGCGCATTTCGACATCGCTAAGATCACCGCCGAGAAATTCAGACAGGGTATTACCGAAGCAGAACTCTCTATAGAAGACTATGACAGCGAAATACAATACCGGTTTATCGAGGCTTACAGGGAACTTCATAACGAACAAAAGGCCTACGATGACGAGACCAATCATGGACTGAACCGGGCTGCACAGTCCGAATGGCAAAAGAAAATAGCAAACCGCCTGCAAGCGCTCAAAATTCAGTAGACACCGATGGATAGGCGCCAAGTTGACGGAGGTCATGGAATACCGCATTTTCGTACTCCATGGCGGTTTTAAAGGCAGTATAGGCTTTTGAACGCATCTTATGTCCGGCCATCACAACGCTCCCCTTGCGGAGATAAGTACCGTGCAGGAAATAACTTTCATCCGTGACCAGATGAATGTCGGGCTGCACAACACCATGTGCCTCCATATATCCGAGCAGGAAGAGCTCTTCTCCGTAGGCTACGATACAGTTGTCACCAACTACCCGAACCTCCAGATCACGAAATGAAGCACGCTGCCTGCTGCTGACGGTGATCGTATCAAGATGCCTGTCTATAACCCATCCTTTCAGTTGATAAGTATAGGCCTTCCTGTCTGCGAAAAACACGCTGTCTCCCAAAAGATACATCTTAGTACCCGATTTAAATCCGAGTACATCGTGTTCTTTCATCGCGTAAACAAAGTAATAACGGTCTTTATACGCCCGGCACATGGCCATCACGGAGGTAAGGGCATAAAAAGAACTCACATAAAACAGGTATCTGACCAACACAATCTGTCTGTTGCGAAGCAGAAAAAAGACAAGCAGAATCTGTAAGTAGATCATAAAGACGGCAGCCAAATTCAGGTTGAGATTTTCAAGCAGATACGCCGGCAAAAACCGGGGTATATCTACAATCCAATTGGTGATTCGGGACAAAAGTTCAATCACCCACCCCATCAGTCCTGCTGCCGGCGACCAGATGACAGCATCTGTCAGCGGTAGAAAAAAAGACAGCGGAAGCAAAATAGCCGAAATATCAATCACAAGCGGGTTTATCAACCAAAAATAGAAAGGGAACTGATGGAAGTAATAAACCGAGAGCGGAAAGGTGGTCAATTGGGCAGCGAAGGAAACTGCGGTAAGTTGCCATACCTTCTGCAACAGGATATACCTGGACTTCAGGGCATTCTCAAAGTATTGGGAAAACATAATAATGCCGGCCATGGCCAGATATGACAATTGAAAACCCACGTCAAAGAGTGCGTAGGGATCAAATGTAAGGATAATCAAAGCGGACAACCCAAGTGTGTTGGCCAGACTGTTTCGCCTGGAAAAAACATCTGCCAGCAGCCATATAATGCACATCAGCGACGCGCGGAAGACAGAAGGCGGCAGACCCGTCATGAGACTGTAGAACGCGATGAGAGCCGCCAGAAGAGCCAGGTAGAGGTACTTCCCTCTTGCGCCCCTTCGCAGAAACCCGAACAACCTGCTGATCACCATAAAAAAGATGCTGATATGCAGTCCGGAAACGGAAAGAATATGGACTGTTCCAGAACTCACATAAGCGTCATTAATTTCCTCACTCAGATCGTCTCTCCGACCTAGAATCATGGCTTTGATAAGCCCATAAGCGTCGGGATCCGCCAGATACTTTTTATAAACGCTATCTGTATACGCTGAAAAACGGCAGCTGGCCAGCACCGGATCCCATCCGGAGCCGGGTGTTGTATACGATATGATCTGTTCCCATCTGATGTAGGCTGTCCATGCTATACCTTTCTGCTCCAGGTACCGGGCATAGTCGAAATTCCCCGGGTTCATCGGTCTGGCAGGCCGCCTCAGCCTCCCCTTCACCACCAGATGCGCTCCCGCCAACGGTAAGAATTCACCAACATCTGCAATACTGACCAGACACTTTACCGGGTCTATGGGTTTCCAGTTACCAGAAACATACAAAGCTACCACCCGCGCTTCATATCGAACAGCAGCAGGACGCTTTTCCGGAACAGATCTCAGGACGATCCTGTAGCCCTCGTATTTCTCTTTCTCCAGCGATATACTCCTTGAAAACTCATCTTGTACAAACTTCGCTGACGTGAACCCGGCCAGAAAAAAAGACGCATAGAGGCTTACCTTCCACCAAAGTCCCCGGAAAGCCACGCGAAGGCCAAGTATGACCATACATACGAAAAATACGATACTCAGCATATAGAAAGACCATCCGGAGAGCCCGAACAAGCTGAGGCGGGAAGACAGTATTCCACAAGCCAAAAAGCAGAGGAACACCAGGGAGGGTATCCTTGAAAACATCGTATAGTAGTGTGTAAAGTTTATTCCTTCTTACAAGATAAGAATATTTATACACAATACCAAATATATTCAAAAAAAATTAACGGTAAATAAGCAATCGCCGGGATACACTTTCCCCTGCGCCTGTGGTGACCCTGAAAATGTATACACCTGGTGCATATCCAACTGCCGGAAGTCTGATCTGACGGCTCCAGGATTTGTTAAAATAATAGGTATTGAG
>CAZAVR010000568.1:0-2967 GCA_964488435.1 uncultured Cytophagales bacterium
CTTCTGCTTTCCTCTGAAAATCTGGTGCCGCAAAGCTTTAAAAAGATAAGCCTTCAGGTGATCGGTAGACTGCAGATATTCACGGCGCTCCCATAAATTCAACATCAGATCATGTAAATCATCGCGCAACTGATCTGCATCTCCCTGAAAACGGATACCATAGTCGAACATCGGCCTGTAATAACGCAGCAGAAGCTGCTCAAAAGCAGACTTATCTCCCTTCCTAAAGGCGTCCCAAATGTCTTTGTCCGGATCAACCACGCGAATCGATACTTATTTAGCCTTGCTAAGGTAGCCAATTGCATTGTTTTTGCAAAAAATAGGAAAAAGAGCGCTTAAAGCTTAGCTTTTTAATCAGCACATCACCGCCGCGAATGCCTGAAATGCTTTGCGGCAAACGTCCGAATGACAACAGGTCCCGTTCTATTTCGCTTTACTCTCCCAAAGTTTGTCGATCAACTCAAGCGTCCGGTCAACCAGGACCTGTCCACCCTCCGGGCTTACCACATTGCTTTGGCAAACCGCGCTGTAGCCGCCGCCTGCTACCGCCTTTTGCGTAGCCAGGTAAGTTCCGGGGCCGGCCAATTGCACTACAAATGTTTGAAGCGCCTTGCTGCGCGCCTGTATCCTGATGCCAAAATCTGTAAACAACTCGAACTGATTGGTACAAATCACCACATCCCCGATGCGGATCACGTGTATTTCGGACTGATAGGTTGCCCCGGGATTGCTTTTTTGAAGATCAAAACGCCTGACCACATCGTCATTCCAGGTCATCTGTGCATTCAACTTATCTGCCTGCCTGGGATCCGCCGCGATTTTTGCTTTTGCGTCATCCCGTATTTTCTTTGACCCCTCGTATTCTTCCCCGGTAATGATGCGCATCGGCAGATCTACCTTTTGCGATTGATGATGCAGTACAATATCCGAAGTTGCCTCATTTTTAACATAGTTGTAGGTCCGGCCCACCGCGCCGACAATGCGTGCCGCAATATCCTCCATGCGATCGAATCCTCCGAGTTTACGCATACGCTCCTCGGCTTTTTTCCGGTACATCGGATGCGGTGACTGATCGCCCGCAGCACCAATCCACGCTATAATGGCCACGTCTGACCCATATTGCTTTCTCAAGGCCTCCCTGGCTACATGCCAGTAGTCGGCATTTACGGTCGACCGCCCCTCCACTTCCTGCGCCGGACAGGCCACATTAATCCCCATCGCGATCAGCTTCTGCTCCCGATTCCAGAAAAAGAGCGTATTCACATCATGATCCTCATACCCCTCCAGGTTACGAAATCCCGGCGTGTTCGTAGCACCATACATTACCGTCTTTCCATCAGCATATACTGTACGCCGGTTATAGCCTATCGCCGCCCTGTCCAGTCCCCAGGTTACAGTTCCCGCCGACCTGGTCTTCCAGGCCTTTACTATGCCATCACTTACCCGCGAAACCACCAGATTTTTATATGTGCTGATTTGTGTCACCCCTTCTTTCGGAATATTGTAAAGAAAAAACGAACCGTCAGATTCATCTTCCAAAACAGGAGCGGTGTGGGTATGGGTAGCACTCAAAACAATTTTACTCACGTCAAGACTGGGAATCTGTGCTTTTACACGCGCCCTGACCCCCTCCAGAATACCCGATGAAATATAAACAAGGTCACAGGAAACCATGACCGATACCTCACTCGATTTTCCACCCTCTCTGTTTTCCAATAAAAGCACGCTGGCAGACAAGGGTGTTTCCGCCTCCTTGGCAATTCTTAAATGAAACTGGCCCATCAAGGCGACGGGCAATGGAGGGGTAATATCGACTGTGGCCGTACCGATGTATAAATCCGATGCGAACGAACGCATACCCAAAAAAAACACCAGCAGCGCAGGAAAAATTAAACTACGGATCATCAGATGGAAATTTATATTAACCGGGACGGAAGCAAGGTAAGCAATTTCCGCCAGATTCAATGCAATCTGTTAAGTCCCTCAGGGCGCGCGCATTAAACGTCTAGCATTCTGATTCAGGAGAATTAGGAATTGCAGCGAATTCACCGGGGGGGCGGGGCGGTACGCCGCTTCGGTACCGCTAATTCGTGCATTAGTGGCCTCCTCAAATTTATTACCAAATTGAGGTAATCCCCCACATTACCTTCTCCCCGAAAAACGGCACCTTTACCCCACACTCACTATCATACACACATGACTGACATTGCTTCCATACACGATAAATTCCTGAGGTCTATCCTGGCCGACAAGGAAATAGCTATAAGCTACTTTAAGCACTGTCTGCCGCGGTATTTAGAGGAATTTTTAGATTTATCAACTCTCTATCAACTCCCGGATTCCTACATCTCCAAAGAGCTCCGCGAAACAATCAGTGACATCGTATACACCTGTCGTCTGAAAGGCAGTAGTAAAGAGCTGAAAATCTCTCTGTTGCTAGAACATAAAAGCAAACCAGAGAAGTTTACGCCGGTTCAGTTGGGAAGCTACCTCTTTTCCGGCCATCTCAGACAAATTGCGCAGGATAAGACGCTATCACCTATCATCCCGATTCTGTTATATCATGGAAAAGAAAGGTGGAGATACCGAACTTTAGTCACCCTTTACAAAAACCTTGATGAGGAATTGCGCTCCTTCATTCCGGAGTACGATTACATATATCACGATTTGGGAGAGATTCCGGACGAAGACATACAGCTATTAGAGAATAAATTCCTCCAAGCCTCGCTCCTGGCATTGAAATACAGTCAGTTAAAAGAGCAGTTGCTAAAGTGGATTCCAACGATACTGACCCTGGCAATGGGTTCGTCGAAGAACTTGCAAACCAACATCATTGTTTATACCTTTGGAGTAAGCGGTTTGAAAGAGGACGGAATTATCAGAATTATGGAAGAGGTACCTGCAAACTTAAAAGATACAGTGATGATCACATGGGATATTTTTGTAGAAAAAGGAAAGAAGATTGGA
>CAZAVR010000569.1:0-2963 GCA_964488435.1 uncultured Cytophagales bacterium
AGATGAGAGCGAAAGACCAGGATCGCCTTAGGGCACTCCGCGGGATTAAATCGTTGATTCTGCTGGAGGAAACCAAAGGTGGTCAGGCAGGTGAACTTTCTGCTGAAGATGAGCTGAAGCTTCTCACCAAAGCAGCGAAGCAGCGCCGGGAGTCAGCAGAAGTGTACCGTATCCAGGGACGGGAAGATCTTTGGGTTAAGGAAGAGGCGGAGCTGGCGGTCATCGATCAGTTCCTGCCCAAGCAGCTCTCTGAAGACGAAATTACGGAGAGACTTCAGGCCATCATCACTGCCGTTGGTGCTGCCGGTCCTTCGGATATGGGGAAGGTGATGGGCGTTGCCACGAAAGAATTGGCCGGTCAGGCGGATGGTAAGGTAGTGTCTGCTTTGGTTAAGAGCCTCCGGGATATGTAAAGATTTACTGGTGGGGTGGCGCGTGGGCCCAGGCACACGCGCCACCCATTTTAAAACCATCTTAGGTGAAACTACTGGACCTGCTGGTGCTTATACCGTTGCTTTATGGAGGGGTCAGCGGCTACAAAAAAGGCCTTCTTATTGAGATCATCGGGATCGCGGCTTTTTTTGCTGCGATGGTGATCGGATTCAAGTTTCTGGGGCTGAGTATGGAAATTTTAAGTCCGTATATCACTGCGGAGCTGGCCAGGAGGATATTGCCTTTTATTGGGTTCGCTGCCATCTATTTCCCCACTGTTTTTCTGATCAATCAGTTTGGTTACTTTTTGCGAAAATCGTTACGATATACGCTCCTGGGTACCTTTGACAATGTAGCAGGTGCGTCGGTAGGGACATTCACCTGGGTTTTTGGTACCAGTGTTTTTTTCTGGCTTTTAAACACCATGGGTGTACGTATCCCTGAGCACCGTACAGATGATACGTATTTGTACCCGCTCATCGCGCCTATAGCGCCCAAAGTAATCAGCGCGGCGATGGATTGGTATCCGAGGGGCAGTCAGTTGATTCTGGATTGGAAAAAAGAATACCTTGAGCCGGACATTACAGCCACTGAAAATCACGGAGAGATGGATAACCCGGAATGAGGTATGTTTCGCAATAACATGTAGAGCAAAAGGAGCGTGAGAAAACCCCATTTTACCCATTTCCTGTGCAGGAAACGTGGCAGAGGGTTCCCGGATATTTGTGAGTAGAAGGCGATACCCGCTATAAAAAGTACAGGAAAGACGAGGAAATTGAGTCGGGCGGCCTCTGAAATCCGGCCATTCAGAAGCGCGTGGAGAGATCTTTGTCCTCCACATCCGAAACAGTACCAGCCTGTGTGCTTGTAAACCACACAGGCCGGCGCCAGTCCGTATCTTGCCGGGTCTACCCGGAAATAGTAAACCAGAAATAGTAAAAGCAGTGCGGTTAATGCCGCTTTTTTAGGAAATTCCATTAGGTGAATTCCTCACCACTACATCTTTCACGATAAGGTCATGCAGTGCTTGTTCCTTGTCGTTAAAAAGGGGCCATAGCCAAAGCAGAAAGCATACATTTCCTGAAACCATCTTTACCAGTGAACGTCCCAGCGCCTGGCCGGCGGTCAGCCGGTCGCCGGCCTCGGTAACTACCTTCATCTTAAGTGCCATTTTACCTAATGTTGCCTGCCTGGGCGAACTGATCATGAAAGTTTCATAAGCCACGTATACGATGGCATATAAAAGGCCTATTCCCATCGCAGCAGATGCGATAGCCGCAGAGTATAAGGCAGCGGTTTCGTCCTCGGCCTGGGTCATTTCTGCAAAACTGGGGAAGGAAAAAATGCCTAGCATACCCAGAGGAATGAACAAAACCCAGAAGGCAACACTAGCCACTAAGCCATCTATGATAGCTGCCAGGAACCGGTTTCCGAAACCGGCCAATGAATAATTTAACATGGGGCGAAAATGATTTGGTGAGATTAAAGGTTTTCTTGTACAATATAGGAAACTTTTAATCTTTTTTCATTATTTTCAGGTTAAGACAGTTTTAAATTTTGCAGGTTATGGCCAAGTTTGTCTCTTTTTGTACGCAGGTAACGCTCGTTATGCGGATTTGAAGGAACTTCAATCGCTATTGTATCCACAATCTCCAGCCCATAGCCGATCAGTCCGGCTCTCTTTTTGGGGTTGTTAGACATGAGTTTCATTTTGGTGACACCCAGATCTCTCAGAATCTGCGCACCCACCCCGTAGTCGCGCGCGTCCATAGGCAGTCCCAATTCAAGATTGGCTTCTACTGTGTCGCGGCCCATTTCCTGTAGTCGGTAGGCTTTGAGTTTGTTGACCAGGCCTATTCCTCTTCCTTCCTGTTTCATATAAAGGACCACTCCTTTGCCTTCCCGCTCAATCATCTCCATAGAGGCATGGAGCTGCTCACCGCAGTCACAACGGCATGATCCAAAGATGTCTCCTGTTACACACGAAGAGTGTACACGGACCATCACGGGTTCATCCTTTTCCCATTGGCCTTTCACGAGGGCCAGATGAACCTCATCCGTGTTGATCTGGCGATAAGCGACCATGTCAAAATGCCCCCATTCTGTAGGCATGTCTACATCGACTTCACGCTGAATAAGGCTTTCCTGTTGAAGACGGTATTCGATAAGATCTTTGATGCTGACGAGCTTCAAGCCAAGTCTGTCGGCAAACAAGCGCAGCTGCGGGAGGCGGGCCATGGTGCCGTCTTCATTGAGTATTTCCACCAAAACGCCTACCGGCGCAAAGCCCGCCAGACGTGCAAAATCGATGGCTGCTTCCGTATGACCGGCACGGCGCAGCACGCCGCCGTTTTTGGCTTTCAGCGGGAATATATGCCCGGGCCTGCCGAGGTCTTCCGGTTGGGTTTCAGGATCGACAAGCGCCTGTATCGTCTTAGAACGGTCGCTGGCCGAGATGCCTGTTGTACAGCCATTGCCCAGCAGGTCTACAGATATAGTAAAAGCCGTCTCGTGCCGGGCTGTGTTTTTCC
>CAZAVR010000570.1:0-2956 GCA_964488435.1 uncultured Cytophagales bacterium
GAACGGGTAGTTTCTACCGCTTGACCGCGAGGGAGTCGGTCGATCATTCCCTGCTGACGGCCCATCGGGATATCGCTAATGAACTTGAGTTTCTTTTTGGATATCTTGGTACGAGGGAAGAGCCCAAAAAGTATAAATTTCTTCCTTTCAACACCATCATGGTTTGTCAGTTCAATATGACAAAAAAGCTGGTAGAACTGATCGACAGGGAAATTAAAAACAGCCTGGCGGGCCTGCGAGCAAAGATTGTCATTAAAGTTAATCAACTTCAGGATCAAGCCCTTATTGCTAAATTGTACCAGGCCGGCCGGGCGGGAGTAGAGGTGGTTGTTCTGGTGAAGGACTGTTGCAGTATCATCGCCGACTTACCCACGATCAGCGAGAATATTTCCGTCATCCGTCTGGTAGACCGCTATCAGGAAAATACCAAAATTCTGTATTTTCATAATAAAGGGCAGCAGGATCTGTTTTTATCTTCCACCGATTGGACATACCGTAACCTCAATCGTCGTATTGATATTTGTGTTCCGGTTTTGGACGCATCGGTGAAGGGACAGCTTATCCAGGTTCTCCATAACTACCAGGCGGACAATCAGAAACTTGTCAGGCTGGATACCTACCAGACCAACGTGCCTCTGGTGTCGGATCAGGCTACTGTCAGAGTCAGGGCGCAGGAAGCGAATTATCGCCTGGTAGAGCAACTGAACCGCAAACTCGCGGATCGGCCAGAGGAGAAAGTAGACCAGGAGGTACCTTGAGTTTTTTCCTCGGATGACTCTTTATTTATCCTCTCTTTTGGAGGATTTTAGGAAGCGCATTTCCTACGGTCATCATGTTACCATGAAAATTTGACTTTTATTTACTTTTTTTCGCGAAAAAGTAATATATTTAGTTTCTAAATCAAACAATCACGTCAAATTTACCCGCATGAATGTACTACAGATTCTATCGGCAAAAAAAATAGATACAATTTGGTCGGTTGCTCCGGAAACAACGGTGTACGATGCGCTGGTACTCATGAAGGACAAAAACATCGGTGCTGTGCTGGTGCTTGAAAATGAAGGCCTGGCCGGTATCTTTTCAGAGCGGGACTATGCCCGGAAGGTAATTTTGCTGGGTCGTGCATCCAGAGATACACTCGTAAAGGAGGTGATGACTTCTCAGGTGATTACTGTAGGTGTTGAAGAAAAAATAGAGAAATGCATGGAGATCATGTCGGAGAAGCACATCAGGCACTTACCTGTTACTGATGATGACGATCTGGTTGGAATTATCTCCATCAACGATATCGTATCCGCTATCATCAGAGAGCAGAAGGCGCATATTAAGTCACTTGAGAGCTACATCTCAGGTAGTCCGTATTGATTCAGCGTTTTGTTTAAAGACGAAGTTTACCGGTTGTACGGTGGCCGTTTACGGACCAGAGTATGTGGAGTACATATCGTGGGCGGCAAAATTTTGATGGTAAGCCATAAAGGAGCCAGAGAGGGTATGAACTTTTGGGCTCCGCCAGGGGGAAGTGTGCATTTCGGCGAGCCCCTCGTCAGTGCACTTGAAAGAGAATTCCTTGAGGAAACTTCCCTCCGGGTTCGTGTAGGAAGTTTACTGTTTGTTCACGAGTTTTTAGAGCCACCCCTCCATGCGGTGGAACTTTTTTTCGAAATCGAGGAGGTCTGCGGGCGTTTACAGTCAGGTTACGACCCGGAAATGTCAGTGCAGGACCAGATTATTGATGGAGTTGAGTACATGTCGATCTCCGAAATTCATCGGCTTCCTGCCGGATCTTTCCACGGTTTTTTTTCAAAATGCAGTCATGTTAATGATGTTCTCAAATTTCGGGGATATATTGCAGGCAGTGAGTAACCTTAGTAAGTATTAGAGTTTGACGCATACTGACATTGACACGGTGGATCTGAAATTAACATCCAAGGTCGCTGAAGATGGATTTGATCCCAGAAACGGGCTGGATTATCAGGTAATTATTGAAGTCGGAGACAACAATTTCCGGTTTTGCATTGCCCGTGAGGGGGATAGAAAATGTCTTTGGCTGGAAGATTATACCGCGGAGTCTTTTCTCAGGGGAGAGTCTCTTTATGAATGTATTGCCGGACTGGTGGCTGCGCACCCATTTCTTTCCACCCAGGAGTGGAGGGCTGTAAAGGTGGTAGTGAGTACCCCTTTTTTTTACGCTTGTCCCTTCCCCGCTTTTCAGAAAGGAGTATACGCTAAGCTATCTCAGGTTGGCAGCCGGGGCCGCTGCATCGGCAGGTTACAAGGTACTTCATCATCTTTTACCGGAATTGGGGGCATTTAATGTATTTGCCCTTCCTGAAGCTGATTGGGAGAGTCTTCAGGAGCAATTTCCCTTACAAAGCCTGTCTATTTATCACTCGACGTCCTCATTGATTCAGGGTGCCTTGTCCGCACACCAGCAGTTCCGATTGGTTAAGATTCTTTCGTTGAACGTTGAGGTAGGCTTCTTTACACTTATCATTACCGAGAATCAGCGCCTTATTTTCTGTAACCGGTTTGCCTATACCAATGCGGAAGAGCTTACTTACCTGGTTCTTTTCACGCTAAACCAGGTAAGTATCCTACCCGAGGAGATCAAAGTGATTTTGAATGGAGAAGTTACGCCTTATTCTTCTGTTTATGAGGAGCTGAAAAGGTTTTTGCCGACGGTTTTCTTTGGCAAAAAGGCATTGTCTCTCGATTATTCTCCCGAGTTTGAGGAATTGCCTGACCACAGATATCATACGCTGCTTCACGCCTTTTTTCTGAATTAGCACGAGCGGGTCGTTTGTATTCCCTGGTATGGAGATCATCTGCTGCGTATTCTACCTCTTACAGATTTAGCCGGTTGCATTATTAATTGCAGTAAGTTTTTTATACAGATGAAAAAGATTGCCTTATTTCCCGGCTCGTTCGACCCTTTCACCAAAGGCCATCACGATAT
>CAZAVR010000571.1:0-2937 GCA_964488435.1 uncultured Cytophagales bacterium
GAGCGATCTGGAAATAGTTGTCACTGTGGAACTGCGATAGTCTTCGAATTGATATCCACCCATTAAGTGAAACTTATTCTTTGCGCCCAGGCTGAAATCATAATCTGCCAGGTATTGAATATTATTGGTCTTAACCAACCCTCTGGCTACCTCATACGAATTAGGGTTATTTAGATAATACACGGGCTGAAAACGCTGCCATGTGGTCACCGTTCTGTTAAAGAGCTGACGATCCGCACGATTGTACTGACCTCCGTAAATGGCGCGCAACTGCAATCCTTTGATAAGGTTGTCTATTTTAACCGTAAAAACGCCATTCAACTCACTCCGGTCCGTATTGTTAAATCCACCCTCCTTCAAATAGGCGTAACCCATGTTGGCTGATCCTCCACCTTCTCCGCTAAGTCTCCCTTCAGGGGTAAAAATAGGCCACTGTCCACGGTATCTCAAGGTTTGATTCATGATGGTTCCCGCATCTCTTGAAGGAGCTTCCTGGAGCTGCTGCGCATATCCGATTCTTGTGTCAATAGAAATATGCTTGGTAAGCTGAGCACCCAGGTTCAGCCTGCCGTTATACCTGGTGAGTTTGTCGGGGCCAATAGTATAAGCTCCCTGCTGATTCATCAGACCCAGCGATACCATATAATTTAATTTGTCAGTGCCTCCGCGAGCCGAAATATTGTGCTGCGATCTGGGTGTTTGCCTGCGAATGGTTTTATTCACAAAGCTCTCGTTGTTCAGATAAACGTAGCGGTTGGTGTCCGCCTCGTTAATATAGTAAGGGACACCCTGTCTGATCAGCTCAAGCTGTGTGTCATTCCATGGTGTCGCTAAACCGGCATTTTTTGCGGCAAGATTGGCATACATCGCCTCATCAAGCAAATCATTCCTCTTGGGAACGTCAAGCATCCAGCTGGTTCCGGCAAGTAAGGAGTAGTCAAAAACAGGCTTGCCTCCCTTTCCCTTTTTGGTCGTCACAAGAATCACCCCACCGGATGCCTGCGCACCGTAAATAGCCGCTACAGCTGCATCTTTCAATATACTGATACTTTCGACATCATTAGGGTTCATGCTTTCCAATGTAGAGATGGGCACAGCAACTCCATCCAGCATCACGAGCGGGTTCACATTTCCATTGGCAGAGCTGGCACCCCTGATCTGCATGGTGATACCCTCACTTCCGGGCTGGCCCGAGCTCCTGGTTACGATGAGCCCGGAAGCAGTACCCTGCATGGCTGTTGCCAGGTTACTCGCAGGCCTGTTCTCGATCACTTTAGAATCAATGGTAGATACCGCTCCGGTTAAATTGATTTTCCTTTGTGTTCCATAACCCACGACGACGACCTCCTCCAGTGACTTCTCATCTACCGCCAGAGAGACGTCAATCGTTCTTCTGTTTCCGACAACTACTTCCTTAGGATAGAATCCAACAAATGAAAACACAAGCACGGCATTATTGTCAACTACCTCAAGAGAAAACCCACCATTTGCGTCGGTCGTCTCGCCCTTACTGGTTCCTTTTATACGAATGTTGACACCCGGAAGCGCCTCTCCCTTCTCATCCGTCACTTTTCCGGAAACGGTCCTGTCTATCTCCGCCTGAGCTTTCATAGGAGTTGCCGACTCTACACGCGAAGGCTCATTTTGCAGCATAATCTGCCCTCCTATTATCCGATAGGAAATATTAAGGGGACGCAAAGTGAGATCCAGAATTTCTGACAATTTCCGCTGTACAGCTGATACAGTCACCTTCCTGTCGGCTCCTATTGCGTTCGGACTATAGACAAATTTCACCTGTGCCTGACGCTCAATCTGAAGAAGTGCCTTTCTCATCTCGACATTTTCCACCTTCAGGGTAACGGGTCGCTCCAGCAACTCCTGACTAATTCCCTCGTGGGCGTAACTTAACGAGATGCCTATGCAGATCAATAGCGATTGTAAAAATGTGATCCTCATAACACGTCGGACAATGGGATAAATATGTATCCTTTTTTTCATTAGCTTTGTTCGTTTTGTTAAGGTTTGAAAAATCTGACAAAACCCCTCCTGTTCATTAAGGTTTCTTAATGAAGGCTCGCAAGGCAATACGGGGGTGAATTCCGGAGCCGAACGTGTCGTAACCACTTTCGGCTCTTCTTTGTGTTTGTATATTCTATCTCATCATAATATCATCCGGGTTTAGTAAGGAAATGAACAACCTTTGCCACTTACCAGTACACGCGTTCCGCGTATCTCATAAGTAGCGTTTACTGTCGAACAGAGCAAGTCCAATTTCGTAAATAAGGGCTGCTGGCTAATGTCTCCTCGGAAAAGGCAGTTTTTTAAAGCTTCATTTTCAAGAATTATTTCTATTCCATAGGCCTTCTCCAGCTTTCCTATCACATCCGCTATGGGTGTAGCTTCAAAGACAAACGTTTCGTCAGCCGGAGTATCTTTCTTTCCATCGACCACCAGCACCGGCTGAGCCACCAGTCCGGTCTCAAACAAATCGCTGCCGCTTGAAAATCTGGCCCGCTGATTGGCGGTAAGAATCACACCTCCCTTAACAGGGCCCGTTTCTCCTTCCTCAGAACCGACCCTCTTGGATACCGCAACTTTTCCGGTAACTACGGATACCTCAATAGCATTTACCGGATCGCTGCCGTCTATCCAGAAACTGGTACCCAGCACTCTGGTGACGATATCGCGGGAATGCACGAAAAAAGGCTTGTCAGGATTGCTCGTTATTTCAAAGAAAGCTTTACCGGTAAAAAATACTTCCCGCTTATCTGCTGCAAAATGGGAAGGATACTCCAGGGTACTGTGGGGAGAAAGTCTGATTTGACTATTATCAGGAAGAAGTACAAGCATGCTCTCCCCGGCACTGTTTACTTTTTTCAGAAGTCCTGGCTCCAAAGAAGCCATTTGTTCGCTAACCGCCGGCCCCTTACCTGCAGC
>CAZAVR010000572.1:0-2936 GCA_964488435.1 uncultured Cytophagales bacterium
ATTTTGACCCGAAAGGCGGCCACGAAGAACTTTATACAACCACCGGGCATTACCGGCCGGTTTGTAAAGGTGGCAACTACTTCGACGTCCCCGGGAATGCCCGCATCGCAGTGCGGCTGGGGCTTATGGGGGCCGCTTATTCTGATTCCAGAGACGGATTCCGGATCGTTCTCGGGGTGCCGCGTGGATGAAAAAACCTTAGCTCCGTACCTAACCCATGATACAACGATAGCAAAAGCCCATGAAAGATAACCGAAGACAAGGAGTATTAGCCGGTGGAAACTGGACTATTGATTTTGTAAAGATGATCGACGCCTACCCTGAAGAACAGACCCTGGCCAATATTGAAAAAGTATACTCGTCGAACGACGGCGCTCCTTACAATATTTTGAAAGCACTTTATAAGCTTGGAGCAGATTTCCCCTTGGAGGCAGTCGGTTGCGTCGGGCAAGACGCATGCGGAGCCTACATCATGGCAGACTGCCGCCGAATGAATATTGACGTTTCTGGAATGCGCGTCCTGGAAGGCCACCAAACCTCCTATACAGACGTAATGTCGACGGGGGGAAGTGGCACACAGACTTCTTTCCATTTCAGAGGAGTCAATGCGCTCTTATCCGAGGAAGATTTCGTTTTTTCAAAGTCAAACGCGAAAATATTATATCTCGGCTATCTGTTAAAGCTGGATAAGCTTGATGTTGTCGGCAGTAGTGGAGAAAGCGAAGCTGCTGTACTTTTCCGCCGCGCTAAAAAAGAAGGGTTAATCACGTCCGCGGGCACAGTAAGCCAACAAACGGACCGGTATTATAAGCTGATACCACCCTGTCTCCCTTATGTTGACATTCTGTTCCTTAATGAGTATGAGGCGGAAAAGCTTACGGATTCTGAGATTCTATCGATAAATGGAGCTGTACAACTCGACAGCTGTCGACGCGTGGCAGACAAAATCATAGAAATGGGTGTGAATAAATGGGTCGTTATTCACTTCCCTCACGGTGCCGTCGCGATGAATCCATCCGGAGAATGGT
This sequence comes from uncultured Cytophagales bacterium, assembly GCA_964488435.1. GTDB lineage: Bacteria > Bacteroidota > Bacteroidia > Cytophagales > Spirosomataceae > JBEBSO01. The sequence goes on from CAZAVR010000572.1 coordinate 1,029, forward strand.
ATTATCAGGAGGCTTTGAAAATACCCGATCATAAGTTTGTGGGAAGTCTGGGCGTCGGTGATGCCTTTGCGGCAGGCGTGCTGTATGGCTTACATGACGACTGGCCCATTAAAGACGCATTGAAACTAGGGGTATCTGTGGCAGCATCAAGTCTGATGTCATCCGGCGCATCGTCGGGGATATTGAGTATGGCCGGGTGTCTTGATTTGTACAATGAATACGATTCCGCAAATAGAATGGTTTTATAAAATCAACTATCCACATCCAGCCAGCCCTGCCCCTTCGGCTGCAGGCAACCCTTTTCTTCAGGCAGACTAAAAAAACGAAATCTGTTTTTTTAGTCTGCCTGATAAATTTATTGAATTAAGTTTTGTAATTTTGACTAGTCTAAATTTTTATTTATGGAAATAGCAGAAACCACCCACCACCGCATTTAAAAATAATGACCTTACCTGACAATCAAACCGTTCTGGTGGCCTTCGGACTTACCATGATCGCCGGCCTTTCGACCGGAATAGGCAGCGCCATCGCTTTGCTTGCCCGTAAGACGAACACAAAGTTTCTCTGTGTCTCCCTGGGCTTTTCTGCCGGGGTGATGTTGTACGTTTCCTTTATGGAAATGCTCCCGCAGGCATTGATTGAACTTAAAGCCTATCATGGCATCAAATACGGTACGCTTTATATGCTGCTCGCCTTGTTCGGCGGCATGGGTCTCATCGCTGTGATAGATCTGCTCATCCCTCATTCGAGCAACCCTCATGAAGTACATGGCGTGGAAGAGATGGGACAAAAAAAAGTAAAGTTAAAACGTGTCGGCCTGATGGTCGCTTTGTCGATAGCCATTCACAACTTTCCTGAAGGCCTGGCCACCTTTGCCTCGGCGCTTGGAAGCCTGGAAGTGGCCATACCCATTACGTTTGCCATCGCCATTCATAACATACCTGAGGGAATCGCAGTGGCTGTTTCCTATCTACCACGCCACAGGAAAACGAAGCAAAGCCTTCTGGTTCTCCTTCCTGTCCGGCTTATCTGAACCATTCGGCGCTCTTATAGGCTACCTTTTCCTGATGCCATTCTGGTCACCGACCATCAACGGGCTTGTACTTGCGTCGGTATCAGGCATCATGATTTTTATTTCGCTGGATGAGTTGTTGCCTACAGCTGAGAAATACGGAGAACACCATCTTTCCATCTGGGGAATCGTAGGCGGAATGGCCTTGATGGCTTTCAGTCTTTTTTTATTCATTTAGCGGGCAGGTCTGCCACACATCTGAATCCCAGATTGCTGGAGCCGCTGGTTTTCTCTCCTTTTCCCCTGCTTCCCGCAAGGTATCGGATACAGTACTGGTCACTGCAGAGAAAAGACCCTCCCCTCTGCACATACTTAACAGCACCCGGCTCATCTGGATCAAAGCTATCGGCCGGCCCTCCGGGGTTCTCCTTCGGACTATTTCTGTAATAATCCGGACGGTATAAATCACTGCACCACTCCCACACGTTCCCCTCCATATCATAAAGTCCGTAGGAGTTGGGTGGAAATGATTTCACGGGTGCCAGGGTCAGAAACCCGTCCTCTTTCAGGTTGCGGTCAGGAAAGCGTCCCTGAAAAATATTGGCAGCCCATTTACCTCCCGGCTTCAACTCACTTCCCCAATAATATTTCTGCTGGTCTTTGCCGCCCCTTGCCGCTCTCTCCCATTCCGCCTCCGTAGGCAATCGTTTGCCTGCCCACTCCGCATAGGCAGCCGCATCTTCATAGCATACATGTATCACCGGATAATTCTCCTTTCCTGTCAGGTCACTACCATTGCCCTCAGGGTGCTTCCAACTCGCTCCGGGCACGTACCGCCACCATCTTCCGGGATTCTCCAGCGTCACTTCGGAAACGGGGGGGAGAAAAAACGGCAG
>CAZAVR010000573.1:0-2931 GCA_964488435.1 uncultured Cytophagales bacterium
CCAGTGTTCAGCGTAGGAACATCACAGGGGCTGTTGCTTCAGTAAATGCAAAGCAGCTTAAGGATATTCCGTTTAATTCAGCAGCAGAGGCGTTAACGGGACGTTTGGCGGGTGTTCAGATTACCACAAGTGAAGGGGCTCCGGGTGCTGATGCGCGGGTATTGATAAGAGGTGGGGGATCTATTACTTTCAGTAATGAGCCCCTTTACATTATTGACGGTGTACAGGTAGAAGATGGATTGTCCGCTATTTCTCCTATGGATATTGAGAAAATTGAAGTATTGAAAGACGCTTCCGAAACCGCCATTTATGGATCGAGGGGAGCGAACGGTGTAGTCGTGATCACGACCAAGGGGGGTAAACCTATGGCAACCCGCGTTAATTATAATGCGTTTTTCGGGATGGCAAAGATGAGAAACAAACTAAGTGTACTGTCGCCTTATGAGTTTGTATTTAATCAGTACGAATTTATGGGACCGACAAGTACGGAGTTTATTGATCAATATGTGAGTTTTGAGAACTTGGAGAGGTTTAAAACGATAGAGGCAATAGATTGGCAGGATGAGATTTTTGGGCGAACCGCGAAATCTCAAACGCATAATATCTCGGTCACTGGCGGGACGAAAGCCACTTCCTTTAATGTCAGCTATTCTAACAACAGCCAGGAAGGCATCATGATAGGGTCTAAGTTTGACAGGCAGCTGCTGAATTTCAAAATGGATCATGAAGCCAACAAAAAACTTAAAATAGGTGTCGGTATCAGATATACCGCTCAGGAGATTGACGGTGCAGGGAGTTCACCCAGCGGTACAGGTTCTACCAGCGGCTTGCTGCGTCATGCCATCAAGAACAGACCTTACAATGGCCCGGATGGGGAACTCGAACCCGACGTAATCGATGAACAGTACTTTGAGGCAAGTGGCGGTGTTTTCAACCCTCTGCGACTTACGCAGAGCCAATATAGAAAACGGTATCTGAATAATTTGAATCTAAATGGGTATTTCCTATATCGTTTCAGTAAGATCCTTTCCTTCAGGTCAACAGCAGGCGTAAATTTTAGCAATCCCAAGACGCAGAGTTTCGATGATTACTATACCGGAAATGCAATTTCTAACGGAGCGGGTCAACCTATAGTTACACTCCGAAACTCGAACAATTTTTCTTTGAACAATTCCAATGTACTTAACCTGGAAATGGCCAGAGACGCCCATAGTTTCAATATGCTGCTGGGACAGGAAATATACAATTTACGCAGTGAGAGCCGGTCGGATTTGCTGAGGTATTTCCCAATTGGAATTACACCGGAGAAGGCGCTGAATCAGCTTAGCCTGGGAATGAGTTCTCCCCAGTACCCCAGTACTTTCGCCAACGAAAGCAGACTGCTTTCGTTTTTTTCAGGAGCTAATTATTCTTACAGGGACAGGTACCTGGTGAAGGTTTCGCTCAGAGGCGACTATTCCTCGAAATTTGCTCCCGGTAAGCGGGCGGGTTATTTCCCCTCGGGTTCCTTAGGGTGGAGGATATCCGATGAGGATTTCATGAAAGACAGCAAGATAGTTTCAGATCTGAAACTGAGAGCGAGTTATGGAGCCTCCGGAAACAACCGTATCACGGACTACGGATATCTGACTACATTTACATCCGGGGTGATTTATCCTCTTAATGAATCACCGGTTGCGGGTTATATAACATCCAGTCTTGCTAACGGCAACCTTAAATGGGAGACCACCCTTTCACGGAACATAGGCCTGGACTTCGGATTGTTCGGAAACAAGCTTCAAGTGAATGTCGACGTATATAAAAATACGGTAAAGGATCTTCTGCTGGATGTCCGGATTCCCCAAACTTCGGGCTATACCACACAGATACAAAACATAGGACAAACCTCAAACAGGGGACTTGAAATACAGTTGAATGGTAACCCCATTCAACGAAACGATTTTTCATGGAACGCCAATTTTAATATCGCATTCAATCGCAACAGGATTGACAAGCTATCGACCGCTGACAGCTTTTTTCCGACGCCTTCGGTGACTTTTGATAGCGGAAGCCCGGCAGACTACATCGTAGAAGTAGGAAAACCATTGGGTTCTATGTACGGATATGTCTCGGATGGCTTCTATAAGCTTGACGATTTTAATTATGATCCAGCCACTACAGTATATACGCTCAAATCAGGAGTTGCAGATGTTACCCCTGTTATAGGACCCGCCAGGCCCGGATGGATGAAGCTGAAGGACCTGGACGGAGATGGTGTCATCGGGGATAGTGACAAGACGATTATCGGCAACGCCACGCCGAGTTTCACGGGCGGCCTCAATCAGCAGTTCCGGTATAAAAATTTCGATCTCAGTCTCTTTCTTAATTTTGTTGTAGGTAACAACATATTTAACTGGAACAAGACGGATTTTATCAACAGGAGAAACTACAACACGAATATGTTGTCCATCATGGAGAACCGTTGGAGAACATACGATGAAAACGGCGTCAATATTCTCAGAGTCAGTGGAAGCAATGTAGTGACGGGCCTGCCGCCGGAACAAATCGCTGCGATCAATGGAAAGGCAGATATCTGGATGCCTCTTACCGGAGCAGGGGCGGCCTACCCCTTTTCATGGGCGGTAGAAGACGGCTCCTTTCTGAGGTTCAGCAATCTTACTATAGGATATTCATTTCCCTCGCACAGCCTTAAAAAGATCGGTGTGAAGAATCTGCGCCTGTATGCGACTGCCAATAATATTGCAGTCATTACGGGATATACAGGATATGACCCCGAAGTAAATGTCAGGAGCTCTCCGCTGACGCCGGGTGTAGATTATTCTGCGTATCCGAGAAGCAGGAATTTTGTTTTTGGTATCAATCTAACGCTTTAATACAAGATGAAAAGCATATTTAATCATAAATACGTAGCATTCGCTGCCATCATGTTGG
>CAZAVR010000574.1:0-2923 GCA_964488435.1 uncultured Cytophagales bacterium
ATAGGGTCTATTCCTTTGTAAGCACGTTATCCATATTTAAAAGCACGTTAAAGAGTTGAGTCATCTCGCGCTGCAACGAAAAACACGTCGCCATTTCCTGCAATCAGCCGGTCTGGGATTGGGAGCACTGGGATTGGGCGCCCTGACGGGATTGGCGGGAGGAGCTAAAGTCGGCGGAGCTGAGATGCACGAATCGATCGCGAATTCCGGCATTCCGCATTTTGCGCCTAAAGCCCGGCGGGTTATTTATATTCACATGGCCGGGGCACCGTCTCAGCTTGAGCTGTTTGATTACAAACCCGAGCTTGCCAAATACCATGGCAAAGATTGTCCTGCAGAGTTCCTGGAAGGTAAGAAGTTTGCATTTATACAGGGGGTTCCCAAGATGTTGGGGGCACAGAGTAAATTTGCACAATACGGAGAGTCGGGGGCCTGGCTTTCGGATTATCTGCCTCATCTTCAAACTGTAGCGGATGAGATAACTTTCCTGAAAGCCATGCATACGAATGAGTTTAATCATGCACCGGCACAATTACTCCTGCATACGGGCAGTCCCAGGCTGGGACGTCCAAGTCTGGGGGCATGGGCCATGTATGGGCTGGGGTCCGAAAACAGTAACCTGCCGGGCTTTATCGTATTAGCCTCCGGGGGAAGGCAACCAGATGCTGGGAAAAGCGTCTACGGAAGTGGTTTTCTTCCGTCCGTGTATCAGGGGGTACAGTGCAGAACGGGGGGGGACCCGGTCCTCTATATTACAGATCCCAATGGGATGAATCGAAATACACGAAAGCAAACGATCGACGCGATTAGTGAGATCAACCAGCAAATATATGACGAGGTGCAGGATCCGGAAATTCTGACACGGATAAGTCAATACGAAATGGCTTTCCGTATGCAGATGTCTGTACCCGAAGTCACCGACGTATCCAAAGAGCCACAGTTTATTCTGGATATGTACGGAGTGAAACCCGGAGACGGAAGTTCTGGAATGAACTGTCTGCTGGCAAGGAAGCTCGTCGAGAACGATGTCCGCTTTGTGCAGCTTTTCGACTGGGGCTGGGATGGTCACGGTACTTCGTCGAAAGACAATATTGAAGGAGGGCTGCGCACAAAGTGTGAGGCCTCCGACCGGCCCATCGCGGCATTGATCAAAGATTTGAAAATGAGGGGGCTGTTGGAGGAGACACTCATTGTATTTGGTGCGGAATTTGGCCGTACACCCATGCAGGAAAACCGGAACGGACTGGTGATGCCCTACATGGGGCGCGACCATCACCTGGAAGCCTATACGATGTGGATGGCCGGAGGAGGTGTGAAAAGAGGGCATACGCATGGTGAAACAGATGAGATAGGTTATTATGGCGTAAAAGACCGTGTACATGTCCACGATTTACAGGCAACGATCCTTCATCTGATGGGCTTTGATCATGAGAAATTCACGTTTCCTTTCCAGGGACGAAATTTCCGACTGACCGATACCGCGGGAAAGGTGGTAAAACAGGTGATTGCCTGATAAAAAGATGGTTTCACCGACAACAAATAGTAAGGGCCTGCTCATCTCTGGTTTTCACGCGTATTGATGTTTATGTTTTATCTTTTAAGTGCGATTCAACCCTCAGAAAGCTCTGACTGGGCGCTTTTTATCGGAAGGTTTCATCCTGTGCTGGTACACCTGCCCATAGGGTTTCTGTTGATCGCTGTCCTGCTTGAGATCGGAAGGTATTCCGGCAAAATCATATTGAACGCCTCGGTTACAAGGTTTATACTTTTCTGGTCTGCCGTGAGTGGAACACTTGCCTGCCTGGCCGGTTATTTGCTTTCCATGGGTGGTGGATATGACGCGTCTTTGCTCGACGGGCATATGTGGAAAGGTATAGGAGTGGCCGTATTTGCCTGGATGGCATGGCTGGTTCAATCATTTTCCACTTTTAGAACGAAGTCCGGCAGGAATCCGGTTTATGTTTTCTCGTTCGGTTTCGCCATCCTGCTTATGTTTAGCGCGGGTCATGATGGCGGGTCTCTTACGCACGGAGACGATTACCTTACCCAATACCTGCCCGAACCAATGCGTTCACTGGCCGGAATGCAACCCGTGAGAAACGACACGGAAATTAAGCCGCTGGCCGACTGGAAGCAAGCTGTTGTTTTCGATGAGATCGTTCAGCCTATCCTTCAGGCACGTTGTATACAATGTCATAATGCTTCGAAGAAGAAGGGCAATCTACAGATGGACGAGCTATCCTTACTATTGAAAGGCGGAGATGGCGGTCCGGCACTGGTACCGGGAAAAAGCGAAGAAAGCGACATCATCAAACGTTGCCTCCTTGATGAAGACGACGACGACCACATGCCTCCAAAAGGAAAGCCGCAGCTTACTGAAGATCAGATTACTCTACTGGCATGGTGGATAGATCAGGGAGCGCCGGCGGATAAAAAAGTTTCCGAACTTAGGCTTTCCGAAGAGGTCAAACCTGCCTTGGCTGCGTTGAGTAAACCGGGTAAATCCGGAGCGGATACAAAGTCGGGGGCAGCATCGGCGATTGCATCGTTTAACGTAGCACCGGCGAAGGCAAGTGATATAGAAGCGTTGCGTCGAACCGGTGTCATTGTGAAGCCATTGTCTCAGGGGCAAAATCTGCTGGAAGTTAATGCTATAAATGTCACCCAATTTGGTGATAGAGAAGTAGCTTTGCTCTTACCCCTCGCTGAGCAGATCACCTGGCTCAGATTAGGAAAAACGCAGATTTCTGACGCCTCTTTGAAGGAAATAGCTAAACTGAAGCATCTCACGCGCTTGTATCTTGAGCACACAGGGATTGGGGATAGGGGCGTCGCAGCGATCAAAGCGTTGCCCTATCTGGAATACCTGAATCTGATCGGGACCAAAGTGAGTGATACAGGGCTGAGAGAGGTGGTATCGATA
>CAZAVR010000575.1:0-2920 GCA_964488435.1 uncultured Cytophagales bacterium
GGCTGGGCTTTGCGTCGAGGATCTTCTCGAAGACGTATGTAAGCCACTGATGAGGGTGGATGTTGTGCCGTTTACACTGATCCATAAAAGTATACATGACCGCTGCCCTTTGTGCGCCATCATGGCTGCCTGCAAAGAGGTAGTTTTTGCGTCCGATTGTAGCCGGCCTAATCGTATTCTCGGTGAGGTTATTATCGATCTGGAGTCTGCCCTCGTACATATAATGCCCCAGCTCATCCCATCTTTCCAGCGTGTAGCGCATGGCTACCCCAATCGGACTTTTAGGAAGGACTTTGGAGATATTGGCACTGATCCACTTGCCCAACAAGTTATATTGGGGCAATGCTTTTTGTAGCCTAAGCTCTTTGATCTGGTCAGCATCTAGATTTTTCTCTCTTGCCTGGTGTTCTACAGCATATAATTCCTGGATCAGCGCCATGGCCACCGATGCCAGGGCGTTGTCATAGGACTCTGCTTCTTTAAATTTTCGGCGGGTATGTGCCCAGCACGCCAGGTGGACAACATTCTCCCTTTCTGCCAGGCCCTCATAGCCGGCATAACCATCGGTTTGCAGGTATCCGCTAAAATCTTTGAGGATTTGGAAGGGATACTTCCCCCCTCTACCTTTTTCGTATTTGAACAAGGTTTGTTTGCCTAAAGGGTCATGGTAGACCCAGAAGTAACCTAAATGGGTTTGGCCTTTTTTGTTTTGGTGATCGAGCACTTTGATGGGCGTCTCGTCGGCCTGGATATAATTACTTTTCAGGATCAGTTCGGTTTGGTAGTCATACAACAGGCCCAGCCGCTGCATGCCCAGCTTGGCCCAATGGTCCATCGTAGCCGGGGCGATGTCAATGCCTTCGCGTGTAAATCGCTGAAGCTGCCGGTAAAGCGGGCGGTGGTCACAGTACTTATCGATCAGGATCTGGGCGATGACCCCGGTCCCGGCCATGCATTTGCCAAAAGCCGACTGGGGGAGCTCTGCTATGGCTATACGGACAGGCTCCTGGGTAGCAGGAGCTGTTTTAGGAGCGTACTTGGGACGGACAATGCGCTGGATATAATATCGGGAAGGTTCATACTGTAGGCTGTCAGACACTTCCTGACCGATCTGTACCATATCGGTAGTGTCTTCCGGCTCAAGTATAATCTCTTTTACAGGGAGATGCTTAGGGAGCGGGGAACGGCCCGGATGGGGGCCACCAGGCCCCTTTTTTTCTTCTTGCTTAACTTTTTCTGCTTTTTGGTTAATAAGCTCTTCAAGCGCCTTGATGTCCTGTTCGGAGAGGTTTACCCCGAAGTCAAGCGGGAGTTGGATGGGCGAAGCTTCAAAGCGTTCACGCTTTTGGCCAAAGAGCATCCGGCGGAGTTTGTCGATTTCGGCCTCTTTCCGGGCTATCTCGGCTTTCTTCTCTATGATCACCGAAACCTTCTCAGCTATCTCCACATCCTTCTGTTGGATAGTAGAATCCCGCTCCTTAAGTAGCCTCTCTTTCTGGCTGATCAAGGCGATCAGCTCTGTTTTTGACAAGCTTTCAAGAGCGGTTTCCATGTATTAAAAATATGCAAAATCATTCGTATGACCAAACAAATTCAAGGCAAAAAAAGGTTGAACCGAGGCTTTTGGATGCTTTTTTTTATGACGATCCCCTCGATCATCAACACCAGTTCCGGCCAGGACAAAATGCCGTCTGTCCTTGTAGAAACCGGCCTTGTATAGGTGCCTTTTTCTAAGTGCTTGCTATAAAGGACGAAGCCGCCGGGCTCCCATCGTAGCAGTTTGATGCAGGTGCGGCGACGGTTGAGAAAGACGAACACATCACCATTTAGCGGATCCCGGCCAAGCTCATTACGCACCAGGCCGCTTAGCGAATAGACACCCCGGCGCATATCACAATCGCCCCGATAAAGTAGGTAACGGTGCGAGGAAGTCAGCGAGAACATGCACGGCTACAGCAAAGTAACCAGCTCCCGTAAACGGGCCGGAGCCACTTGACCATGGATCCGGACCGTGACACCGTTGGGGTAAATAATGACGATCGATGATTCCTCGGCAGCAGCCTTTAGTTCCACAAATCCGCCTACTCCCTGACTTTGCCGATGATAACGATGACGCCAGTAATCCAATTTACTCACACTTATCCCATGAAGACGGGCGAAACTATGGCGGTCATAATCTCCCGATTCCAGTTCAGATACCAGCTTGAACATATCTTCGGATTTAATGATTCGTTTGGACATAGACCTATGCGGGTTGGTTTGCACGCAAAGCTATGACCTCTGCGCTACTGAGTAAAGATGCACTTACTTGGGTGGATACGTTATACGTTTAAAACCCTCGCTCAAACAATAACTTCGTACGGGATCGGGGCAGGTACTCTCGGCATTAACAGCGCTTACTTTGGAATCAATACCGGTTCAGTAAGTACCGGAACTCTTAATTCTTTTTTTGGTCATAAAAGCGGCCCTGTTAATACAACCGGAAATGCAAATTCTTTTTTCGGAGCGAATAGTGGATGGAGTAACACATCCGGATTCGGCAATACATTTTTAGGAGCTTCCAATCGTATATTAAACACTACCGGCGGTTATAATGCTTTTGTCGGGTATGCTACCGGGAATGAAAATGCTACAGGTACTGCTAACACCTTTATCGGTTCAAATTCAGGAGCTTCTAATGTTTCCGGCAGCAATAATTCTTATACCGGATATGCGTCATTCGCCAGGAATAAAGGCAGCAATAATACTGCCGTTGGCTATTCCACGGGGTATTTTAATGTATCCGGGGAAGGGAATTTATTTCTTGGCTACAAGGCCGGCCGTAATGAGCTGGGAAGCAATAAATTGTATATCGCTAACTCTGAAACCTCGGCACCGCTTATATATCGGGAGTTTGATAATTCGAAGCTGGTCCTGAATG
>CAZAVR010000576.1:0-2918 GCA_964488435.1 uncultured Cytophagales bacterium
TTCAATAATTCTTCCGGTGTGATGATAGGCTTAACAGTGCTCATAGTCTTCAGTTTTTTGGGTTACGTGATTTGATGATACAATGTTAGCGGCGCCTTATGACAAGGGTGTGTCAGCAGAAAAAAGTTTTATAAAAAAACTGTATTCAGAAAATCGTTGAGAGGTTTAAGGGACCTGTACATTTCAGCCAGTTTTCCCGGCGCATCTTTTTCCAGGATCTCTCTATCTGACACGCGGCGGATGGCTACGAAATGTTTCAGCTTCAGATATTCAGCCATCGGGTCTTCCTTTTCGAACCCCAACGGGACACGGCTTAGCTTCCCTTCATTGCTCAGGCTTCCGAAATGACGACAGAAACTTTCTTCGTTTATAACCTTCAGAAATGCTTCGGCATTACCGGAAATCTCTTTCCGGATCTCTTTCAGCCTATCTTTTTCCAACATATAGATGCCTCCTGCCAGAAAAGACTGTCCGGGCTGTATGTGCAGGTAATAGCCGGCATCTCCGTGCCCTATATTGGCTCCGAAGTTAGTTTTGTAAGGATCCTTATTGTGGGAAAACCTCGTGTCGCGGTATATTCTGAAAAGCGATTTTCCTGCGTCTATTTTTCCTATCTCCGGATCGTAGGCGGCAATTTTCCATATCAGTTCCTCAACAAACGAAGCTACATCTCCGCGGGCGCTGTTGTAGAGGTCTTTATGCTCATTAAACCATTCCCTGTTGTTGTTTTTTTCTAGCTCTTTCAGGAAGTTCAGAGTGGATGCTTTCATTGTCAGGCTGTTTTAAGAGATAAATATGGTAAATTTCCAGGAAAGCCCGATCCACTTCATTTTCCAAAGCAACCGAATCCGGCTGTTTTTTGGCAGGCAGGTTGAGGTAGGCCAGCTCCCTGCTAATTTTTTGTCTGATGGTTTCGCGGGCTGCAAGGAGGTTCTTTACGCTCAAGTTCAGTATTTTGCTGCTGAACGGTTTGGTCAGGTACAGGTCTGCCCCGTGTTGAAGCCCTTCGATCTGGTCATTTTGCGAGCTTTTGGCCGTGAGCAGTATCACGGGGATATGACTTGTGCGTTCGTCCGTTTTTATTTTTTGCAAAGCGTGTAGCCGTCCATCCCGGGCATCATGACATCCGAAATAATAAGAGCTGGTATCTCGGTGGCTACGATGCTTAATCCCGAAACCCCGCTTTCGGCCGTGATGACCTGGTAATCAGGCGAGAGGGTTTCGACCAGCAGTTTTCTCAGCGCAGCGTTATATTCAATAACCATAAGGGTATGCTTATGTCTGCCTGCGGCTTCAATTTTACCCGCAGCGCAGCTTTGGCATTCAAGTCACGCGTGGCGCTGTATGAGGGAAGCTGGCATAAATTCCACGGCGAGCCCGAACTGAAAGGGGCCAAAGATCCTGCCAAGCATTTTGGTATCGCTAAAGCCGCTTCCGAAACTGTCATGCAGGAAGGGAAGCACAGCCTGTTTACCACCGGAGGCGCCATGGCGTACCAGGACCTTTTCCGGTACCCGGGCGAATTCTATGGAAATAACAAAGAAAACATCATGGTCAGGCTGTACGGGCATAACCTGTCTAACATAGTGGCCTCCCATATTTGCATGCGGGGCGGGTTGACCGACGGCTCGAATGCCGCTACCAGGGTGTATGTTCTTACGGCTTTGTATTCCGATGGATTGCCTGCCGGTAAATCACCCCTGGATAAAAACGGTAAGGAAACCGGTTTACTGACCGATACCGAAAACCGTGATCCGCGCCTGGTGCAAACCCTGTCAAAGTGGGGGATCCCTTCGCTTCCATTGCCGGCGGAAACCCGCTTTATCCCAATACCTTTTACTATCACCAGCAGAAATACTGGACAGCCCGGGCCGATTTTCTTTCGCAGACTGTATTTCTGGATTACATCTACGCTATGGGGAAGTGCTGCTGAACTACGCCGAGGCAGCCTATGAGCTGAAGGAATCGATCTCGGATGCGGAGCTGGAGGTCAGCATTAACCTTCGCCCCTCTTTTCGCACATAAATACAACTAAGCTTATGTTTTCTTCAGAAAGTTTATACACTGTTTTGAAATTAAAATTTCTAAAAAAATGATAATATATAGGTTGTTGCAGAGGCGAAAAAGTAGATACTAGCATATCCAATAATAAACACAAATATCAACCTTTTAATGATATTATTTTGATTATTGATGTCTCGATTCTCATCAACGGGAATAGCCATAAATTTCGAGAATAAATAATTTCTAAAAAGAAATATCGGACCTAAAATGACAATACCAAAAATTATTTTTGCCAAAAATTCGTATTTGGATATGTCTTTAGAAACTAGACTGAATTTATGTAGAAAAATAAATACAGATATGATCACTGAAACATAATACCCACTAATTAATATCAGTATACAATGCAATGAGTCTTTGTTTAAGGTTTCTTTATTAAAAGAGGGGTATCTGCTTTTTAGCTTAATAAAAAATAAATCCCTAAAAGACACGACATTTTTATATATGAAATTTAGTACCAACATCTATTCGAAAAATTTTTACAATCTAAAAAATAAATATTTTATACTTTCTTGCCCTATTTTTAATTGATTCTTCAAATTAATTCTCCACTTTACCAATACTCTATACTTTTTTGTGCTCTTCCGACGTATCTTATAGTTTTGTATAGCGCATTTTTAGCCATTTTATAAAGCTGATTTCCACGCATAAATTTAATCAAAACTCTTGGGACGTATCGATGTTTTACAATGATAGTTCACTCTCGTTCAGCTCACTGTATCTCACCTGACAGGTCAGCCTGCCTTTTCTTTATCGCTCAGCAACCACCATTTTCAAGGAAAGCACCATAAAGTGGTTTGAAAGATCTGCCTGTCATTCCTTTCGGTGGGCCGACCACCATCATGCTAACAGCC